>JAOAFQ010000037.1 GCA_026416195.1 Candidatus Aminicenantota bacterium
CTCTATGAGGCTCAACAATACTCTCGCAGTTTTGATGTTTTTGAACGTCTTCTTGAGCTCTATCCCCAAGATAAGGAAATTCAAACCAGGCTGGCCGATTTAAAAGATAAGTTAGGAATAGTCGACTTGCCCAGCCAATATGAAATTATTCCTCGTTTGGAAGCGATTAGTCGGGAAGATTTAGCTGCTCTACTGGCTATCAAGTTTAAGAGTTTTCTGCCGCCCCTTGGGGAATCGCCTCCAATCATTGTAGACATCGCAACTTCTTGGGCTTCCCGGTTTATTGTCCAAATCGCCGCTGCTGGCTTTCTTGATGTTTATCCAGATCACACTTTCAGACCAAGAAATATTATAACTAGGGCCGAAATGGCTGATAGCCTAGCTAGAATGCTCAATTTCTTTCGCCAGCAAGGCAAAAAAATCAAACCTCTTATCCCTCCTGAAAAAATTATTTTACCTGATGTAACTTCAGAATATGCTTATTATAATTCAATCATTGAAATTATGGCTCATCAATTGATGGAGCTTCTTCCAGATAAACGTTTCAATCCAGAGGGCCCAGTTTCTGGCCGAGAAGCGATCAGAATTTTGGAAGCCTTGCTCGCATTGGTTCAATGAAGTTGGTTGAAAAACCTAAAGAAAATCCTTACTGGCTCACCTTACCCAATCTGTTAACTCTCTTTCGCTTTCTCCTTATTCCCTTTTTCCTTTCAGAATTGATCAAAGGCGAAATGTTTAAAGCCTTTTTAATTTTTCTTTTAGCTGGTTTAACTGATTTGCTTGATGGTTGGGTAGCTCGCTTGTGGAATCTTCGTACCCCCCTTGGTCGTATTCTCGACCCCGCCGCTGACAAGTTACTCCTAGTCTCAGCTTTTCTTGTTACCTCCATCTCCCGTTTCAGCCACCCTTATTCTATGCCGCCATGGTTAACGGCGGCGGTTATTTCCCGAGATACATTAATTGCTTTAGGGGCCTTGGTTCTTTTTCTATGGAAAAGAATAAAAACCTTTTCCCCTTCCCTCTGGGGAAAGATTTCAACCTTCCTTCAGGTTTTAACCGTTTTATTTGTTCTCTTCGCTAACGCTTTAGCTGAAAAAAATTATTGTCACGCTGGATTCATAGAAAATATTTTTTCCCAAAAGATTCAAACTTACTTGTTCGTTTTAACTTTTATCGCTACGGTAATTTCAGGCATTCATTATACCACTTTTGGTTTTAAAAAGGGCTTCTTTTCCCACTAAGGAAAAGCGATTAGCGCATATTAGGATCGATAAAACCCCTCTTGATGGTCATCCAGATGATCTTGAGGTCAAGGCCTAGAGACCAATTCTTTATGTAATAAAGATCATATTCTAGTCTCTTTTCAATTGAAGTATCTTGTCTGAGTCCATGAACTTGGGCCCAGCCGGTTATTCCTGATTTTACCTTATGTCTCAACATATATTTAGGAATTCGATCAGCAAATTCCCGGACAAAAGAAGGTCGTTCTGGCCTTGGGCCAACCAAACTCATTTCGCCCTTAAGGACATTAATCAATTGGGGTAGCTCATCCAGGGAATATTTACGAAGAAATCGGCCAAAAGGAGTAATCCTAGGATCATCCGGACGGCACATGACAGGGCCAGTTTCTTTTTCAGCATCACAAATCATAGTCCGGAATTTAATCATGGTAAATTGACGGCCATCTAGTCCCATTCTTTCCTGAAGATAAAAAATAGGTCCTCGCGAAGTCAATTTGATTAAAAGAGCAATTATTAGAAGAATGGGGGAAAGAACAACTAGACCAAAAAAGGAAACAACAATATCAACCGTTCTTTTAAGGAGACGATTAAAACCACGAAGAGAAACATCATCAATTGAAATAACCGGCACTCCATCAAGATCTTGAATATTGGCCTTGAGAGTAAGCAACTGGAAAACATCGGGAATTAATCGGACATTGACAATGTGCTTGTGAACTGTTTTCAATGTTTCCAAAATTTTGGAATAATTCTTAAGCTCTAAAGCGACATAGACCTCACTTATTCCCCCCCGTGAAAGAATTTCATCGAGGTCACTAATTTTCCCTAGAACTTCTATGCCTCCATTGACTGGAATTTTCTCGCCTACCGGATGGTCATCATCAAGAAAGCCTTTGACAACAAAACCCAGGTCTTTATAGGCTCGGAGTTTTTGGGCTAATGTTCGCCCCATTTCCCCAGCTCCAACAATCAGAATATTCTGAAGGTTAAGACCTCGAGCAAAACGCCTTTTCATAAAAAAGTAAATTTGATAACGGAGAAAACTAATTAATATAACCACGGAAATGAAATAAACAATCAGAAATCCATGAGAAATTTTAAAAGTCATTCGAAAAAGAGGCGCTGCTCCTTGACTATAAGCGTAGAGATAATTCAAAATTCCCATGACAATGAGAATGGTTAGAAGGGTATTCAAGGCCACCAGGAAGGAATCATCTATTTGTGGTCGCTTCAAACGGGTTCGATAAAAACCCTGAAAATAAAAAATTATAAGGTGGACCAAAAGAAATAAGGGGCAAACCGCCAAATAAGAAGCTAACGGTGGAATACCTTTAAGGGGGTCAACTGGGATTATATAGCCATAAAATCGAAAGAAATAGGCATAAAAATAAGCGACTAAAATAGCGATAATATCAGCAATAAGATAAACTGTGAGGAGTCGAATTTTCTTTTCTTTAATCAAACCTGCCCCCCACCTTTTTTCCAGACTTGATTAAGAAAATTAATCATCTTATTTCTAAAGGCACTGCGTGAAAATTTTTCAGCCTGCTGGCGAATAGCAGTTCTATTAAATGGCAGACGACTGAATTTGTCAAGGGTTTCAAGGAGGGCTTCAACGGTCGGTTCTTCAAAAAGCAGCCCGGTTATTTCAGGAAGAACTGTCTCAAGAGAACCACCTCGACCAAAAGCCACGACTGGAGTTCCACATGCCTGAGCTTCGACGGTGGCAATCCCAAAATCCTCCTCCCCAGGCAGAATAAAACCTCGAGCTCGTTGGTAAAAAGAACGGAGTTCTTCATCGCTAAGGTTTTTTAAGAACCTTATGTTAGATGAAGCTAACTTTTTCAGCCTCTTTTCTTCCGGTCCTTGACCGATGACAAGCAAAGGTTTATTAAGACGATTAAAAGCTTCTATGGCTAGCTCAATTTTTTTATAGGGAACGAGAGCTGAAACTATAAGAAAATAATCATCCCTGGAATCAGTCTTAGAGGGAACAAAAAAATCAGTATCGACGGGGGGATAAATAACTTCCGCCGGCCGCCGATAATAACGCTCAATTCGTTTAGCCACATTAACTGAATTAGCGATAAAATAATCAACTCGGGCTGAAGATGAAACATCCCAAAGACGTAAATAATGAATTTGAGGAGGGATAAGGAAGCGCTTAAAAAGTGAAAGACGTTGAGAAGAAAAGTAAGCATAATATTGATTCCAAGCATAGCGCATAGGAGAATGGATATAAGCAATATGCAAAGCTCCTGGTCTAGGAATTATCCCTTTAGCCACGCAATGGGAACTAGATATGACCAAATCATATTCTTGTAAATTGAAAAGTTCTATGGCTAAAGGAAAAAGAGGCAGATAAAAGCGATAATAGCGGTGCAAAAATGGAGCTTTTTGGAGAAAGCTTGTATAGATTTTTCTTTTTTCAATCTCCATAATTTGAGAGCCAGAAAAGTGAAAGAGGGTATAAATTGGTGCTTGAGGGAAAATTTCGGCCAGGGCTTCAAGAACCTTTTCTCCTCCTCGCCGACCAGTAAGCCAATCATGAACTAAGGCAACTTTAATTTTATCCATATCGAAGCGAATTATACCTCAATCCAAGTTTTGGAGAAAATGCAGATAACTGGCTAAAGCTTTATCCCAGCGAAAAAGTCGGCTCCTTTCCCTCCCTTTCTTTTCATAAACTTGCCTAGTTTGTTCATCAAGAAGAAGCTCCATTTTAGCCACAAGCTCTTCGATGGAAGTGGGATCAAAATAAATGGCTGCTTCCCCTAAAATTTCTTTTAAGCTCCCGCCCGGACTTGAAAGGACAGCTCGCCCTCGGGCCATCGCCTCTAAGGGCGGAAGGCCAAAGCCTTCATAAAGAGAAGGAAAAACAAAAAATAAGGCCCCATCTAAATAATGAATTATGTCTTCTGAAGAAAGAAAACCCGGCATAAAACATTTATTTTCTAGGCCAAGAATTTTTACTTCTTTCATTATTGAAGAACTTCTTTCAACACCTACCATAACTAACTTTAAATTATCATATTTTCTCGATAATTGGGCAAAGGCCCTCAACAAGGTTTTCAAATTTTTATGAGGTTTCCAATTGCCAACATAAAGGATATAAGGAAAAGGCAAAGGAGAGGGCCGAGGAGGCTGATTAAAAAATTCCTCAGAAAGGCCATTATAAATTACTTTTATTTTTTCAAGAGGAATTTTAAAAAGGTTATTTAGATCAGCGGCGGTTTGCTTAGAAACTGCGAAAATAATCACAGCTCGCTGGCGAATTTGCTTTAGAAAAAAACGAGCTCCTTCGATTTTAAGTTTTGGCCCAAAGAATTGAGGAAAAAGGAAGTGAATTAAATCGTGAACCGTGACAATAAGCTTTTGTTGAATAAATAGGGGAAATACATAATGAGGAGAAAAATAATAGTAATTTTTGAAATGCCGACATATCCAAGGAATTTCAATATGTTCCCAAGGATTATAATTTTCGGCTCTGGCTAGAATTTCTTTTTTGGGGTGAATAGGCAATTTTTTCTTTCCGTCCAGATGAATTACTCTGATATCATCAAAATTTTCTTCTATAAGCCGGCTAAAAACTTGCTGGATGTAAACTCCTATCCCATAATCTTCTATTTTCCGGGCATCAAGAATTAGACGCATGGGTAAATCCTTGAATGGTTTCGATTACTTCTAAATAAATTGATCTTTTCAAATTATTCCGGGAAAATCGAGTTAAAAAGCTCTTCAATTTGAATTGACTAAGAAGATAAGCTTTAAGTAAAAGAAAACTCAAGCGGCTGTTGTGAAGAGAATAATAAAGAAGCTGGCCTTTTTTTGCTTCGACTAAAGCCAATCGAGGAAATTTAGACGCAGTAGCTCCTCGATGGTGAATTATCCTGGCTTCAGGCAAATATCTAATCTTATAACCAGCCTGACGTAATCTAAGGCCGAGATCGGCATCTTCAACGTAAAGAAAATAACGCTCATCAAAACCTCCGACTTCGAAAAAGGGCTGTCGGCGAATTAAAAGAGCGACCCCACTGGCCCAGTCAATATCCCGGCTCATTTTTTGAGGTCGAAAACGAAAACGAAGGGCAAACCATCTTTGAGCAAAGTACTTAAGAAAGAATTCAGAAAACAAATTAAGATCAAAACCAAAAGAAAGTTGGAAAGAACCATCAGGATTTAAAACAGCTGGGGTGGCTACGGCATAATTAGCGTGAGAAGAAAGAAAAGCAATTAGCTTATCAAAGAAGTTTGGCAAAATTTCAACGTCATGATTTAAAAAAAGAAGGTACTCACCAAGGCTGGCTCTTGCTCCTATATTGGCCGCCCGAGCAAAGCCAAAATTTTGAGAGAGAGGGATAAGCTTTATTCCAGAAAATTCCTCTGAAATTAAAGAAAGAGACCCATCCGTCGAGGCATTATCCACTATGATGATTTCTGAAGAGAGTTTGAGATTGGCTAATTCCTTCTTGAGAGAAGAAAGTGTTCTTTTCAAATAATCCCGCCCGTTATAATTAATTATTATCACCGAAAGAAAATCTTTCTTTCCCTTATCCATTACCATTCAAAACCTAAATAAAAATTCCACCTTTGCTCCGTCGATTAATACCTGATCAAACCTGAATTCTGATAACTATTTTGCTCATCTTTTCAGTTAATTATTTTATCTTTTTTAAATTGCCAAATGATTTCGGCAATCTTTTCAACTGCTTTTGACCAAGAAAAATCACTTCGCCGTTCAATAAACCTTTTCCTTAATAACTCTCTTTTGTCCCGATTAACCAGAGCCTCACGAATGGCCAAAGCCACAGTTTCCGGATTAAGCTCATCGACAAGAAAAGCCATCTCAGCAAAAATTTCCTCTAAAGAAGAACGACTAAGCACAACCGGCACGGTTCCACAGGCTAAAGCCTCTAAAGGGGGAAGGCCAAAACCTTCATATTCAGAAAGATAAACAAAAACATCACAGGACGAATAAAAAAGAGGCAGTTCTATCTCAGGTAAAAATTTCTCCCATCTTATCCATTCCTGATTAAGGAGAGAAGACACATTCTGAGGAGGATAAGTCCTATCTTCGCCAATAACATAAAGGCTAAGGTCAGGAAATTCGGACCTTAAACAGCCAACGGCTGAGACTAAAAGAGGTAAATGTCGACGTCGGAAAATCGAACCAAGAAAACCAATTATCCGCCGCCCGGTTAATCCTTTAGCTTGCTTAAAGCCTCTCCGATATTCCTCGGCAACTGGTTCGAACTTATCTTCTAAGCCGTAATAAACTACATTAAGTTTATCCTCTCTAATTTTTAGATGGGAGAGAATTTCATTTTTTGTCGCTAGAGAAGGAACAACAACTTCCTTGGCTTGTTTCAGACTTATTTTGACTAGCCAACTTCGCCAACTAGCCGTCTTTCGAGGAAACCACTCAGGATGAGTAATTAAAGAAATATCATGGACAAAAAGAAGGGATGGCCAGGGACAAATAAGAGGCAGAGTATAATTAAAAGCCAAAAGAAGATGAGGTTTTAACCGAAAACAAGTCCTTAAAAAAGGACCATTTTGCCAGCGAAAATAACCTCTCTTTCCCGAAGGAAGGATGATTTGCTGGATATTAGATCTGGAAAAAGGCAGAGCTATCTCCCTAGTTAAAACGAAAAAGAGATCATCGTCAAAAAGACTAGCTAACGCCGGAATAATGTTTTTGGCCACTCGGCTGACCCCTGCCCCCTTTGGTCCAAGCTCAAAGCCGTCAGCGACGATTCTCATTGTCGGGCTCCAATAAGATCATAATAAAAATTTAAGGTCATCTGAGCAGCATTTTCCCAAGAAAATTTTCTGACTCTTTCCTGTCCTTTTTCAGCAAGGGATAAAGCCAATTCCTTATTAGTTAAAACCGCGGCAATGGCTTCGATCATTTCGGTAGTATTTTCTGGATCAAAATAAAGAGCAGCGTCGCCGCCAACTTCAGGCAAAGCGGAGCTTTTAGAAATAACTACGGGTAAGCCACAGGCCATGGCTTCAATCACCGGAAAACCAAAGCCTTCACAAAGAGAAGGTAAAACAAGTGCTTTAGCCAAATGATAAAAAGACCTTACTTCCGAGCGAGAAAGATAACCTAAAAAATGTACCTTATCTATAATTCCTAAAGATTTAGCAAGTTGCCTTAAGTCTTTCTCTTCCTGACCTTTCTTCCCAATGAGAATAAGATGAAGCGAGGGCCAACGTCTGTTTATTTCCCAAAAGGCTCGAAGAAATCGAACCAAATTTTTTCTAGGCTCTAAAGTGCCTACAAAAAGCAAAAAATCAGAAGGAAGAGAATGAGTTAAAGTAAACTCTTTCAATTCCTGCTCTGAGACTATCTCCAGAAAAAAAGGATCTAAGCCATGGGGAATGACTTTTATTTTTTCGGCCCTGAGATAGGGAAATCGATTTAGAATATCTCTATACATGAAATTAGAAAAGGTAATTATCCCATCAGCCTGGATTAAGCTCGATTTGACTCGCTTCGGAAAAATCCAGCCAGCTTCAGCTTCAGCCAGATTAGGATAATCAAGAGCAAAAAGATCATGAACGGTAACGATCTTTTTGCCCCGGCTAGGCAAAATTAAAGGAGAAGGCGAATGAGTAAGATCAAGGAAGAAGCTGAAAAAGGAATCTAAAGGAGGCCAACCGAAGCATGCCCAAAAATAATTAAGACAACGGACAGGAATTTTTCGATCAATAAAATAAAGATTCTTAAAAGGAGGAAGCTTGGCTGGGGGGAAACGGTCTCTTAATGAAGAGGAAAAAAGGCAATATACATTTTGATCATCAATTCTAGCTAAGTGCTCAAGTAAATTTCTAAGATAGACCCCCACCCCAGTTTCTTCTTTTAAAAAAGGACGAACATCAAAACCGAACCTCATTGTTGCCGTCAATTTATGCCCTGATTAAGGAAAAGTCAAGCTAACCCGCTCATAAAAATCTGTTGATACGGATGGGTAAGGATGATAATATTTTGGGCAAAAAGGAGGAACAAGGATGACTAAATTTGAAAAAATAGCTCGAAGAATTGATTCTTTTAGGGATGATATGATTAATTGCCAAATCAAACTGGCTTCTATCCCGGCTATTGCTCCAGTAAATGGAGGCCAAGGCGAAGGCGAAAAAGCTAAATTTCTTCTTAAT
>JAOAFQ010000066.1 GCA_026416195.1 Candidatus Aminicenantota bacterium
GTGAATCATCGACCTCTTCAGGAAGACCATAAAGCCAACGAATCCATCTTAAGCGGGGAATCTTAATCATTTCTTCTAATAGTCGGCCCAATTGGGGTTTTTTAAATCGATCGCGACCGAAATAGGTTGTATCTTGGGAAATTAAATTAATTTCTTTCACCCCTAAAGCGACGAGATTTTGAGCCTCCCGAACAATGGAAGCAATACTCCGGGAGCGATATGGACCTTTAATGGAAGGAATAGTACAAAAAGAACAGCAATGAGAACAGCCCTCAGCTATTTTGAGGTAAGCCCAAACAGGTGGGGTGGATAAAATCCTAGGCATTTTATCATTGTAAAGAAAAGAAGAAAGAGAAGACTTTATTTTTTTCCCTTCAATCGCTTCAAGGATGGAACCAAGTTCTTTTACCCCTAGCCAAAAATCGATTTGAGGAAAAAGTTTGGCTAACTGCTCTCTGGCCATTTCCACATAACAACCAATAACTCCGATAATTTTGGAAGGGTAGAGCTTCTTTTGTTTTAAGGCTAGTCTTATAGCCTTTTGACTTTCTTGTCTTGAGGCTTCTATGAAACCACAGGTATTGATAATAATGATATCTGCTCCTTCTGGCTCGGGGTAAAGAATATAACCAGAGGAAGCAAGTCGACCGAGGATTACTTCACTATCAACTAGATTCTTCGCACAGCCAAGATTAATTAAACAAATAGTAAGATTTTTGGCTAGCATCATAATTTTTCTTCAGAAAAAATTTAAGCGCCAAGAAGTAGGTCTTTTCAAGGATAAATCCGGTAGAGTAAACGGGGAAAAGGAATGGCTTCTCGAATATGCTTTAATTTGCAAATCCAGGCGACAGTCCTTTCCAGACCAAGACCAAAGCCAGCATGGGGAACTGAACCATAGCGCCTTAAATCAAGATACCATTCATAAGCCTCTCGAGGCAGGTTGAATTCAGCTAGCCTTTTCTCGAGGAGGTTGAGGTCATGAATTCTTTGACCTCCTCCGATGATTTCACCATAGCCTTCGGGCGCCATAACATCGACTCCCAAAGCCAGGTCAGGATTCTTTTCATCCGGTTGCATATAAAAAGCTTTGATCTTAGCTGGAAAATGGGTTATACAGACAGGCTGATCATAGATTTGGGAAAGAAGAGTTTCCTCGGGGGCCCCAAAATCATCGCCATAGGCCATTTTTGAACCTTTACTTTGAAGGATTCTCACCGTTTCCTCGTAAGTCAAGCGAATAAACGGTCGGGTAATCTTTTCTAGAGGCGAAGGGTCTCTTTCTAAAATTTCTAGTTCAACTCGTCGGCGGCTCAAAACTCTTTCCAATATGAAAAGAATTAGATCTTCAGCTATCAAAATTATGTCTTCAAGGGTAGCAAAGGCTACTTCAGGTTCAACCATCCAAAATTCAATTAAGTGGCGTCGAGTCTTGCTTTTTTCAGCTCTAAAGGTAGGGCCGAAACAATAGACTTTTCCAAAAGCCATAGCGGCTGCTTCCATGTAAAGCTGACCGCTCTGACTGAGATAAGCCTTTTGGTCAAAATACTGGGTTTCAAAAAGAGTCGTTGTTCCTTCACAGGCGCTGGGAGTCAGGATGGGAGCATCGATAAGGCGAAAATTTCGGCCATCAAAAAAATCCCGGATGGCCCTGATTATTTCCCATCGAACTTGAAGGATAGCTTGTTGTTTTCTTGATCGTAGCCAAAGATGTCGATGGTTCATCAGAAAAGGAATGCTATGGTCTTTAGGAGTAATGGGATAATTCTGGGCTAAATGAATAATTTGCAAATCTCTAACCATAATCTCGTAGCCACCAGGCGCCCGTTGGTCTTCAATAACTTGGCCTTGGACAATAACGGATGACTCCTGAGTAAGTTCATCAAACTTTTGAAAAAGAGGATGATCCTTAACTTGACTGAAGATAGTTGTCTGTACAAGGCCAGTTCCATCCCTTACTAGAAGAAAACGAACTTTTCCACTTGATCTTTTATTATAAACCCAACCTCGAATTTCAACCTCTTCTCCCTTGTGTTGACTGATTTCTTCAATATAAATTCGCTTCATGTTGATTGAATTATAAGTTATCTTGTTTAGTCGGTCAATGTATCCTTGAGTTTTTCTTTCTATGACTATTATTTCTTCGAAAGGTCAGGAATTATTTAAAAAAGCCAGGTTAACCTGAAGGTATAGAAATATGGACAAGTTCGCTTTATTATAGAAGAGAAGGATAGAAATAGGATAATGGCTGAAATAAAGCCTTTTCTTCCAGTTAAATTGATCTGTGGTCTTATTAGTCGCGAAATTTTTTACTTTAAGGCAGCTCAAGAAAGACTGGTTGAACTCTTTGGACCCATTGATTTAGAAAGCTCTTTTTATCCATTTAATTACACTAACTATTATAATCAAGAAATGGGGCCTAATTTGAGAAGACAATTTTTAAGCTTTGCCCAATTGATAGACCCTTCAAAGTTAAGCCAGATTAAACATCAAACGAACGATTTAGAAGAAAAATTAAAAAAAAAATTTAATTCTCCAGGCAGAGTAGTTAATATCGATCCAGGAATTATAACCCAAGCTGCGTTGATAATGGCCACGACCAAAAATTTTGCTCATCGTATTCCTCTCCAAGACGGAATTTACGGCCATTTGGAATTTCTTTTTCGTCGCCAGGCTATTAGAACGCTCGAATGGACTTATCCCGATTTTAGACAAGAAACTTATCACGCTTTTTTCTTAGAAGTTAGAAAAATTTATCTTCGACAGCTTGCTTCTTTTTTAATAGATAAATGTCAAAAGTAAAAAAAGAAACCTTAAGGTTGAAGTTTAAGGTAGATTTTGGAGTTTACTTTCGCGAACAAACTTTAAATAGCCCTTAAGATAATTATCCTGGCCACTTATGGCCAAAGTTGCTTTGAGCGAGGCCATAATTTCGACATCACAAGGGTCAATGATGGCCGCATCAAGGCCAGCTTCTATGGCCAAGGTAAGAAGAGTTCGATTAAGAAGAGATCTTCGAGGAAGACCAAAAGAGACATTACTAATGCCTGCTACCGTTTTTATTTCAGGTAAATTAAGCTTAATCAGCCTAAGCGATTGAAGAAAAATAGCCCCAGCTTTAAAATTGACGCCCAAAGGCCGAACAAGAGGGTCAAAAAAAACATCAGCTAACTCTATACCTTCTTTTTCCAAATCATTCTTAATTTTCTGGGCTAATTTCAAGATTTTTTCAGGCGAACCAGGTAAGCCAGTTTCATCAAGACAGAGAACTATAACCAAAGGATTATATTTTTTAATAAGGGGAATAATTGAATTCCAACGGTTCTTTTCAAGGGTTAACGAATTAAGAAAAGCTCGGCCTCGATGAAGGGGCAAGCCCTCAGCAAAAGCCTGAGGATTGGGAGAATCAAGGGCTAGACAAATATCTAAATTGGACTGGATTAAAGGAATGATCCATCGAAGCAGTTCAATTTCTTGGTCAGGTAAGGCTGAAACATTAATATCGAGAAAATTAGCCCCGGCTTTAACCTGTTCATAAGCTTCTTTCAAGATGAATTCTTCATCTCTTTTTTCGAGAGCTATTCGAACAGTTTTTCGACTTGAATTAAGGCGCTCGCCAATAATGATCATCTTTGATTGATCAGTTGAGCTAATCGACGAATATAATCGGGATTGGTTCCACAACAGCCACCAATGGCTTGAACCCCAGCTTCTAAAATTTGTTTAAAAGGAGCTACAAAATCTTCAATCGATTGAGAATAGAGGAGGTCTCCTTTAGGACTAATGATTGGTTGGCCAGCATTAGGTTGAATAATAAGTGGCAGTGAAGTCGAAGAACGTAAGAGGAGAGTCAACTCAGCCATTTCGCGACTGGTAAGCGTACAATTAGCGCCAACTCCATCAGCTCCTTCTATTTCAAGTTTTGAAAGACATTCTTCGACTTTTTGACCCATTAAGGTAAAGAATCCTCTAGGTGTTCGTTGAAAAGTCATCGTCACTATAATAGGTAAAGAGCAAGCTTGACGACAGGCTCTCAAGGCAATTAAAGCTTCCCTTAGATCGTACATAGTCTCAATCAGAAGCCCATCCAAATCTTCCGAAGCTAAAGCTTTAGCCTGTCGATAAAAGCCTTCTTCAGCCTCAGCTTCTTTAAGAGGTCCATAAGGTTGAATAATTTTTCCGGCTGGACCTAAACTACCGACTACAAATTGACCCTTCTGTCGAACTTCACAAGCTATTCTGGCCGCAGCACGATTCAACTCTTCAGTCTTATCGGCTAACCCATAGCTTTGCAACTTAACTGGATGGCCGCCAAAACTGTTGGTCGTAATGACAGTAGCCCCGGCTTTGAAATAAGAGAGGTGAATTTCTTTAACTTTATCAGGATGAAATAGGTTCCAAGATTCAGGACACTCTCCCTTAGTTAAACCACGACGGATAAGCTCAGTACCCATAGCGCCATCAAATAAAACTGGACCTTGTCTTATTTTTTCAAGAAACAGAGAATCTTTCAATTTCATACCTCTTCTGGATGAAAAGCCGAAATTGATCGAAGCTTTTCAATAATTTCAGGTAATTCTTTCAAAACTATATTTATATCTTCCTCAGTATTAAATCGACCTAAAGAGAAACGAAGGCAAGATCTGGCTATTTCAGGCTTAAGGCCAATATTTAAGAGAACGTGGGATACTTCCTCTGATTCCTCGCTGCAGGCAGAGCCTGTCGAAACATAGATTTCTTTGGTAGCTAAAGCCAATAAAATGGCTTCAGCCTCGAGCCCAGGAAAAGCAAAATTTAGGGTATTTTTTACTCGGTTTTCAGGATGACCATTAAATTTAACCAAAGGAATTCGACTTTCAATGCCTTCCTTTAGTTTTGAACTAAGTTTTTCTATTTTTTCCTTATCTTTTTTCCATCTTTCTTTAAGCACCTTGACCGCTTCCCCAAAGCCAACAATTCCGATAGTATTTTCAGTTCCGGCCCTTATTCCTCTTTCTTGATGACCACCGTGAATAAAAGGACAGATGTTGGTTCCTTTGCGAATGTATAAAGCCCCTACCCCCTTAGGCCCATAAATTTTATGAGCTGAAAGGGAGAGTAAATCGACACCAAGTTTGTCGACATTGACCTCGATTTTTCCGAAAGTCTGAACACAATCAGTGTGAACTAATACCCCTTTCTTTTTAGCGATTTCTACCACCTTTTCAATAGGCTGAATGGTGCCAATTTCATTATTAGCGTGCATGATGGAAATTAGAGCTGTCTGAGGCGATATGGCATCACTTAGAAAATCGAGATCAATTACCCCATAGGAATCAACAGGAACATAGGTGACTTTGTAGCCTTTTTTTTCTAGATATTGAGCTGTTCTTAAAACGGCCGGATGTTCAATAGATGAGGTAATCAATTCTTTTTTATCGGGACAAGCATCCATTATGCCCAAAATAGCAAAATTGTCAGCTTCAGTTCCTGAGCCAGTGAAAATGATTTCGGAACGATGGGCTCCAATAGCGCTGGCAATAATTTCTCGGCACTCATTAATTTTTTCCTTCACTCGGCGACCGATAGGATAAAGAGAGGAAGGGTTGCCAAAATTTTCCATGAATTCAATCATGGCTTGGATAACAGCCGGATCTAACGGGGTAGTCGCATTATTGTCAAGGTAAATCATTTTGCCTCCGCTAACTTAGCTTTTTTTAATCGAAGTCAAGATAAGCCTCTTTTTACATTATAGCGCTTTAGCTTTGATTAAGCCTATTAAACAGTAAACAGCTTGTCCATAAGCTATAAGCTAAGAAGAAAAATATTTTTGTTTTAAAATTTTAACTACTTCCATTCCTGCTCTTCTTTGGCCTTCTTCAGCGGCTGCACCTATATGCGGGGTAGCAAAAACATTGGGATGGTCGATCAGGGAAAAATCGACTGGTGGTTCTTTTTCAAAAACATCTAGCGCCGCAGCTCTTACCTGGCCGCTATTTAAAGCTTCAAGCAAAGCTTTTTCCTCAACGACACCACCTCGAGCAGCATTAACAATGATTACTCCTTTCTTCATCTTTTCAAATTGGGGTTTGCTTAGAAGGTATTTGGTCTCTTTCGTCAAAGGAACGTGGAGAGTGATAATATCGGCTTGCTTCAATAAATCATCAAAAGAAACCAAGTCAACAGGAAGATCGGTTTTAACCTCAATAATATCATAGGCAATAACTTTCATTCCTAAAGCCAACGCTCTTTTAGCTACTTCCTGACCAATCCGACCAAAGCCAATAATTCCTAGGATTTTACCATAGAGCTCAGTTCCCGACAGAACCTTTTTTTCCCATTTGTGCTCTTTCATTGATTGGTAGGCTCGACCCAAGTTGCGAGCTACAGCTATCATTAAGCCTAAGGTCAGCTCAGCTACAGAAATCGAAGTAGCCGCTGGTGTATTAGCTACTTCAATTTGTTTTTCCTTTGCTGCTTCAACATCGATATTATCTAAACCTATGCCTGCTCTGATTATTAGCTTAAGATTAGTTGCCGCTTCAATGACTTTCCGAGTAACCTTAGTCGCACTTCGAACCACAATGACTTCATAATCTGGAATAGTTTTAACTAATTCGGCTTCGTCCATTCCTGTTTTTAAAGTCACCTCAAACACGGGAATGGATTTAAGTTCTTCAAGGGCTTCTTTATCCAAAGGATCAGCTAACAGTATTTTAGTCATTTCCAATTCTCCCTTAAAACATTTTCAGCGGCGGCCACGCCTTTACCCATTTCAACTGGATAGCCAAGATCAGCCAGGGTCATTTCTAAAGCAGCTAGGGAAGTAATGATTTCAAAACCACACATGTAACCAAGATGAGCAATTCTGAAAATTTTACCTTTATAAGGATCTTGGCCGCCGGCAATATAGGCATAATATTTACTTTGCATTGTTCTTACTAGTTTAACCCCGTCCAGGCCAGCTGGGACTTTAACTGCCGTTAAAATATTACCAGGCCTTTTGGCCAAAAGTTCCAGGCCAAGGGCTTTAACTCCAGCCCTGGTTGCCTCAGCCAGAATTCGGTGATGCTCCAAAAGTCCGTCAAGACCAATGGCTTTAATGCGGTCAAGAGCTTTCTTTTGCTGAATAATAAGCGAAATAGCTGGAGTCCAAGGAGTTGTTTGCTTTTCCAGGTTCTTTTTAGCGGCAATGGCATCAAAATAAAAACGAGGTAGTTTAGCTTTTTCCACAAATTTCCAAGCCTTTGGGCTGAACGCAATATAGGCTAGACCAGGAGGGATCATTAAAGACTTTTGCGAGCCAGTAATCAAGACATCAATTTTCCATTCGTCCATTGGACAGGGAGTTGCGCCTAAGCCTGAAATTCCATCTACAACTAAGATAGCTTCCGTCTCAGCCACAACTTCTCCATACCCCTGAATATCATAGACTGCTCCTGAAGAGGTCTCAGAAAGAGTCGCAAAAACCGCTTTAATTTCCGGATCAGCCTTAAGTTCAACTTCGAGCTGATCTTTAGTAAAATCCTCGCCCCATTCCAAAACTATTTCTCTAACATTTAAGCCATAGGAACGGCAGATTTTGCCCCAGCGCTCGCCAAATTTCCCACCATTGATGGTAATGACTTTATCTCCCGGGCTGAGCGTATTGACAACTGCCGCTTCCATAGCGCCAGTTCCAGAAGAAGTCAAAATAAAGACATCTTGTTTTGTCCCGAAAACATATTTTAACCCTTCAGAAACTTCCATAAAAATAGCCGAAAATTCGGGTGTTCGATGATGAATAATAGGCTCAGCCGCTACTGAAAGAACATCCTCAGGAAGGGGCGTTGGTCCAGGGGAAAGAAGATAATACTTTTTAAACATATAATTCCTCCTTCCATGAATTTATTGATAACTTGATTAAGTTAACAGAATTAAAAAATTCAGTCAATTTAAAGCTGACGCATAACTTCAGTGAGGAGAGCCGTTCTTTCGATAAGGGAAGAAAGCAATAAATGTTCGTTTTTAGCATGAATGCCATCACCATCAGGTCCAAGGCCATCAAGAGTAGGCACGCCAGTCGAGGCGGCAATGGAGGCATCTGAACCTCCACCTGTTTTACCCTCTGAAAGTTTTAGTCTTAAGCCACTTGCTATGGCTTGAAGACGATTGAAAAATTCCCTACTGGCCGGACTCTTCTCTAAAGGCGGGGTTAAGCTTTCTAGATGATATTTGATTTTTGCTCCTTCAAGAGATGGCTTAAGCGAATGAAGGAAAGTTAAAATTTTCTGTTTTTCTGAGTTTGTCCAAAAGCGGAAATCAACTACCGCCCAGGCTTTATCTGGGACAATATTTGGCTTTTCACCTCCCCCAATTAAGCCTATATTGGCCGTAATCCCCCCTTTTTGAAGGGCTTTCAACTTCCCCAGATTAAGAATGAGTTCATTAATTGCATTCACTCCTTTTTCTGGAGTTCCAGCATGAGCTGCTCTGCCTTTCGTTTCCATCCGAATAACCATTCTTCCTTTCCGTTGAGTTTTTAAGCCACCGCCAGGAAGAGCAGGTTCAAGGCAAAGCACATAAGCTGATTGGCGAGCTAGTTTGAGAATAAGTTCATGAGCCGCTTTATGTCCAGTTTCTTCAGCTGAATTGATGAAAATAAAGATGGGTCTTCTAGGAATGATATTAAGATCGAACAGGGCCTTAATAGCTTCAAAGGCCATAACTAGTCCAGCCTTCATATCAAGGACACCTGGGCCATAAATTCGATCCCCGGAAATGTAAAAGGGCATTTGATTGAGCTTGCCTACAGGCCAGACTGTATCTATATGGGTAAGGATTAGGAGAGGCTTTTGATTCCTGTTTTTTAACTGATTGAAATATTTAATCAAATAAAAATCTCCTACCTCTTTTTGAGCCAAACGGCTTATCTGGCAACCTAATTTTCTGAATTCCTCAACTAAAAAACTTGAGCAAGCGTCAACCGCTTTTTTATCTTGGGTCGGTGATTCTCGGCTAACAAGTTCTTTAAGAAGTTTAACCATTTCGGCTTGCCTCGATTTGAAATAAAGGGTGAAATCCATGGGAGCCTCCTTTTATAATAATAAAATGATAAAAGGTGTTTAGGCAATCAAATAAATAAGCTTTTAATAAAAAAAGAAAAATTTTAAAATAAGAGAATGGAAGTTATAAGTCCACCCTAATGAAAATGAGAAGATTATCTATATTTTTAATCTTTTTCACCATCTTAGTAATTTTCCCGAAGCCAACTTCAGCTTATCGGCCAGCCTCTCTTTTCCTAGATTTATCTTATGTTGATCC
>JAOAFQ010000132.1 GCA_026416195.1 Candidatus Aminicenantota bacterium
TCTTAGGGCTTTCTCCCCGTCTTGAAGGCGAGGAAATGGAAGTCCCTGTTCCTGGATTTAAGGGAGGCGACCGCTTGAGCCTTGACCTTCCAGCCAATCAAGAAAAGTTACTTGAGGAGGTAACCAAGACTTCCTCTGGAAAGCCTGTGGTCCTTGTTCTGTTGAATGGTAGCGCCGTGGCTATCAACCGAGCGGTGGAGCTTGTCCCGGCCATCGTCGAAGCTTGGTATCCTGGCCAAGCCGCCGGCCAAGCGATTGCCGATGTTATTTTTGGTGATTATAACCCAGCCGGTCGCTTGCCCGTTACTTTTTATAAATCGGCCACTGATCTTCCCGATTTTTCTGATTATCGCCTGGCTGGCCGCACTTATCGCTACTTTAAAAAAGAACCGCTTTTTCCCTTTGGCTATGGCCTGAGTTATACCCGGTTCAGCTATTCAAGGCTTTCGGTGCCTAAAACTATCAAACCTGGGGATGAGCTGACTATCTCAGTAGAGATCAAGAACACTGGTCGCCGCGATGGCGAAGAAGTGGTCCAGGTTTATCTTAGCCGGCCTGAGTCGACCTCCCCGGTAAATCCAAACCGCTGGCTTGCCTCCTATCGCCGTATTTTTCTCAGAGCTGGCGAGAAGCAAAAGGTCACTCTGACGGTAAGGCCCAAAGAGATGATGACTTATGACGCCAAGGGAAACCCGGTCATAGAGCTAGGCCCTCTTGTCATTTCGGTTGGTGGCCAGCAACCTGGCTTTTCTGGCCGCCTCGCCGCCTCCTCCACTGAAGTCCTAACCAAAAAAGTTAAGATCACATCCTCACGGTAAAAGGAAAATCTTACTTCCTTCTGGAAAAAAGGGCTAAGTTCTCCCTTTAAAAATATTGGAGAGTTGAAATTTTAGTCTTGCTGATAGCTTAATAACCATCTCCAAACTGGGATAAGCTGGACTTTAAAACCATTAAAACTCCGAACTCCGGACTGGTTGTAGGTCAAAATACCACCATTTTTTATATTGAGCTTACGCCAGGCCTCAACTAAACCGCTAAGCTCGCGCTTTTCATTAAAGCGGTTGATTTCCCAGCAGACCTGCCATGCTTCCTTCACCTTAGGTCCTTCCTGGATAATAAAATCACATTCGCCTTTCTCTTGGAAATACATGAAACGTTGCCGCCGCCGAAAAAGCTCGATAGCGACAACGTTTTCGAGAAGATGTCCACGATTTTCGGAGAATGATCCGCTAAGAAGACAAAAGCCTGGGTCGGTGGTATAAACTTTCTTCGGGTTCATCATTCGTTTTCGAGGCGAAAAAGCAAACTTCTCAAGCACGATTAGAAAAAAAGCCTCGCTAAGAAAGCGCAAATAATCAGCAATGCTCCTCTTGCTGCCAGAGATTCCGTATTCTTTTAGCTGCTTTTCAAAAGCCGAAACAGAGAAAACTGAGGCATAGGATTCAAGGAGGTTCCTCATGACGATATCAAGGAGATCACGGGCTCTAATTTTATGGCGGTCAATTATATCTTTGTAAAAAATAGTATCAAAATAGCTCTGGAGAACCCTTCTTTTTGCAGATTCTTCCTTAATTCCGGCGACTTCGGGAAATCCACCGAAGCGAAGATAGTCGTCAAAAGCCCTGAGAATGAGTCCAACCTCGGGAGTAGCTAAAACAGCCGGACTGTAATCAATTTGTTGAAAGCGAAGAAATTCACGAAACGAAAACGGTAGAACCAAGCAGTCTTCATAACGGCCTCTTAGTTCGGTCGCAATTTCTGACGCTAAAAGGGTTGAATTGCTGCCGGTAACGACAATGGAATATTTCCGACTGTTGTGAAGCGTGCGAATAACCCGGCTCCATAAGGGGATATGCTGGACTTCATCAAAGAAGATATATCGTGGTGTTTTCCCAGTAAGTTGGTAAAAGGCGGAGAGTAAAATTTCGATGTCTTCAGGCTTCACCCTGCGGAGACGATAGTCCTCGAAATCGACGAAGAGAATCTCATCACGGCTGACTCCGTGCTTGCTTTGAAGATCACGGATAATTTGGTAGAGGAAATAGGTCTTGCCGGCTCGGCGAGGGCCAACTACAGCCAAAATAGGTCTTGTTCGTATGGTTAGGTCCGGAATGGAAAGCTCACGGGGAACCAGAGATGGAAACTCGGCCCCCCTCACCCACTCGGCAATAATTTTAAGATAGATTTCAATATTCAA
>JAOAFQ010000182.1 GCA_026416195.1 Candidatus Aminicenantota bacterium
CCAGAAAATTGTATCCAGTGGATAAAGAGTTCAACTCGAGAAGAAACAGCGGCCTTAATGGCCCACCCTAAAACCGCCTTGGTCATAGCCACTGGCTCAGTCGATGTGGTCCGTGCTGCCCTTAATTCAGGCAAACCGGTAATTGGAATTGGCCCAGGCAATGTTCCCGTTTTCATTGATTCCAGCGCTGAGATAGCAACTGCCTGTGAAGCCATCATCAGTTCCAAAACCTTTGATTTGGGCACAGTTTGCGCTAGCGAACAAGCTCTAATTGTTCTTAAAGACATAGCGGAAAAGGTAAAAGAAGAATTAATAAAAAAAGGAGCTTATTTTTTAAGCCCTGAAGAAATAAAGAAACTTGAGCCCGTGGCCTATAACAGCCAAGAAGGGGTCATGCGGGTAGAAGTCATTGGCCAGCCAGCTTCTAAGATTGCGACCCTAGCTAATTTTGAGGTACCGGAAACAACTTCAGTTTTAATTGCTCCATTGGAAATAGTTGGGCCACAATCGCCTCTTTCCATGGAAATTTTAGCTCCAATTCTAGCCTTTTATGTGGCGGAAAATGAAAATCAAGCTTTTGACTTGGCCAAAAGAATTTTAAAAAATGGTGGCGTGGGCCATACCGCCAGCATCTTTTCGACTCGAGCTTCGCAGATTGCCCGTTTTGCCCGTGAAATGCCAGCTGGCCGAATTCTTATTAATACTCCAGCTGCTCTTGGAGCCTTAGGGGGAATTTATAACAAATTAAAGCCCTCTTTCGTCTTGGCCTGTGGTCCAGCCGCTGGCAATATTTTCATGGATAACATTTCCGTAAACCATCTTTTTTTACGCAAAAAAATTGTTGAACCTCGGTTGAACCCATTTTTCCGAAAAGAGCTTCGCGAGCTTTATCTCAATGAATCAATAACTTTAGAAAAATTAGATAATCTAATTAATTTATGATAGCTTAATCAGGAACCCCAAACTTAATGAAATTTTTTCTATTATGCTATTATGACTAATTTCTTTTAACCAAAATAATGGACCTAGGCGGTGGTTTTAAAATTAATTAAGGTATCGTGGTCTAAAATTTGATATAAAATAAGCAAAATCTTGAGTTAAGGAGGTTAAATGGCTAGAGAAAGGCACAGAAATATTTTTTTATGGCCGAGACCTCGATTAAGTCTCTTTCGTTATGGTTTACTTGGAGCTTTAGCTTTAGCTTTTCTTTTTACCTCATTTTATCAAATCAGTCCAGAAGAAACTGGTGTAATTTTGCGTTTTGGAAAATTCGTTAGAACGACAGGACCAGGACTTCATCTTAAATTACCTTTGGGTATAGAAAAGTTGATTCGCGTTCCCATTCAACGTCAGCTTAAACTCGAATTTGGATTTCGCACCGTTCGTCCTGGAGTAAAATCAGAATTCCGAGTTACCCCCGAGACTTTAAAAGAATCCATTATGCTGACCGGAGATCTTAATGTGGTGGTGGTTGAATGGATTGTTCAGTACAAGATAAAGGACCCTTATAACTATCTTTTCAAAATGAGAAATGTGACTGATACCTTCCGCTATCTTAATGAAGCTGTGGTTCGTCGGATCGTTGGTGATAGCTCGGTCGATGAAGTCCTAACTATTGGCCGAACGAGAATTGCTAATGAAGCCAAAGAAGAGCTCCAGAAACTTTGCGATCTCTATGAAATTGGCCTGGATGTCAATCAGCTCATTCTTCAGGATGTTAATCCACCTGATCCAGTTAAACCCTCCTTCAATGAAGTCAATGAAGCCCTCCAAGAAAAGGAAAGGAAAATTAACGAGGCTTGGGCTGAATATAATCAAGAAATCCCTCGAGCTTTGGGGGAAGCCGAACAAATGATTCGGGCTGCTGAAGGCTATTCAACTGAACGGATCAATCAAGCTTTAGGCGACGCTGCTCTTTTCAATTCTCTTTTTAAGGAATATTCTCGAGCGCCTCTGGTTACACGACAGCGCCTTTATTTGGAAACCCTCGGCGAAATTCTGCCAAAAATAAAAAGAAAAATCATTATTGATGAAAAGCAAAAGGGAATCCTTCCCCTCCTAAATTTGGGAGAGGAGGTGAAGAAATGAAAAAATCAATTCTTCAAATTACCATATTAGCGGCAATTATCATTATTCTAATCGTCTTGATTGATGCGGTATATATCGTTTCCGAGACAAATCAAGCCATCATCACTCAATTCGGTGAACCTATTGGTGGAGCTATAACCTCACCGGGCCTTCATCTTAAAGTTCCTTTCATCCAAAAGGTTCATTATTTTGAAAAAAGATGGCTCGAATGGGATGGTGATCCAAATCAAATTCCCACTAAAGATAAGAAATATATTTGGGTCGATACTTATGCTCGCTGGCGCATTGTTGATCCCCTTATCTTCTACCAGAGAGTTCGCGATGAACGGGGCGCTCATTCGAGACTCGACGACATCATCGATGGTGAGACTCGAAATACTATCGCCAAATTCGATCTAATTGAAGTCGTCCGTTCCTCTAACCGAGAATTCGAACTGACCGAAGAAACGGTTAAATCTGAAATAACTGAAGGTCAGGGTGAAATTCAAGTTGGTCGGAATCAAATTGCTGAGATGATTCTTGAAAGTTCATCCAAGATTACCCCCCAATTTGGAGTGGAGCTTAAAGATGTAAGAATTAAAAGAATTAACTATGTTGAGGAAGTTCAGCGAAAAGTCTTTGACCGAATGATTGCTGAACGAAAAAGAATTGCCTCTAAGTATCGATCCGAAGGTGAGGGGCGAAGTGCTGAGATAAGAGGCGAAAAAGAAAAAGAATTGAAACGGATAAGATCCGAAGCTTATCGTAAAGCTCAGGAAATTAAGGGAAAAGCTGATGCTGAAGCTACAAAAATTTATGCTCAAGCCTATAATCTTGACCCCAACTTTTATCAGCTGCTAAAAACTCTTGAGACTTATCGGACGAGTTTTGACAGCGAAACCTGGCTTGTTCTTTCCCTTGACAGTGAATTTCTGCGCTTCCTTCGCTCCTTTGAAAAACGCTGAACCCAAAGAAAAATAAAAGGCGCATAAATCGCGGTAGAATTAATTAAAACATTAATTTGTCCCAATTTTATGATTCAATTGAGCCAAAAGCAGAAGTTAATTATATTTATTAACTGGGAGAAGATTAGAAAATTAAAGTCAAATGAATGAGCTGATTAATTCTCTTTTTATTTTTCTTAAAACTCATGAAGTTTGGCTAAGATGGCTAAGTTTGGCTTCGCTTATAACTTTTTTAGCAACCCCAATTATTGTTATCGCCATTATAATTAAACTCCCAGCCAATTATTTTTCCCAGCCAGGCGGCCAAAGAAGTCGTTTCTTCCTCCGATATCCTGTTGCTTATCCGATTTTTCTTATAGTCAAAAACTTAATTGGCTTTTTTTTAATTTTCATAGGTTTTATCCTTCTCTTCCTTCCAGGACAAGGATTTCTAACCATTTTAATTGGTTTGCTCCTAATTAATTTTCCTGGAAAATCTCGGCTGGAGCGGGCTCTTCTGAGCCGGCCTGGGGTTCAGAATAAAATTAATAAACTTCGACAGCGCTTTCACCAGCCTCCTCTAGCTCTATGATAAACAAATTCTTTGATTTGAAATAAAATTTTTTTCTTTTTTATAATTTTTAAAAAAATAATCGAAGCTTTTTATATATAACATCTATTTATCGCTGGTTTTCTTAGGAAAATAAAAGATAGTAGATTGACTTCTTACCATTTCTTTTAAAGACCCAATTCATCGGCAATCCCCTGCATTGCCTTCAGACAAAGGGAAATAAATTCATCCAAATCAAGTCCACAGTTTCGGCACATTTCAATTTCCTCACGCCGAGCGCCTCGAGCAAAGCTTTTTTCTTTATACCGTCGCTTGATAAATTCAAGATCTATATTGGCTAGCTTCTTTGTAGGGTGCATCAAGGCGGCCGCCACAATTAATCCAGTCAAAGGATCAATGGAAAAAATGGCCCAATCCATAGCGTTTTCACAAGGAACCTGGCCAGCGTGAGCTTGAATCGCATGAAGCTGGGCTTCACTTAGTCCCTTTTCCCGCAGAATCTTAATTGCTTCAGTAGTGTGCCTTTGCGGATCCTTCTGGGTTAATTCATAATCGAGATCATGTAACAGGCCAGCCAAGCCCCAGTCTTCCTCATTCTGGCCCAATCTCCGAGCTACTTCTCGCATACAAGCCTCAACCGCCAGACAATGGCGAACCAAATTGCGATTGGTCAAATAGTTTTGAACAAGTTCAAGGGCTTCTGCCCTATTCATATTATCCTCCTTAAGTTCATATTCTTTTTTCCAGAGCAAAATTTAAGCAATCATTTCCCTTTCGTCTAATATTTTAATTTTGCTTTGATCTTTTTTTGAATTCAAAAATAAATTAATCACATTTATTTTATCATTTCTTTTGGCCATGGCCAGTTTTTATCCTCTAGCTTACCCCCATCTAAACGGGAATCTTTTTTAAGCCAGAGCCGAGAAGCTTAGGTTAGAAATCCTCTCTAGAGCACTTAATTAAGATGAGGCTCTTTTACCACTTGAAAGGTAACAACAGCCTCCTGGCTTTTTCTTTTATCTTTAACTTTAACTCCCACAACATAATCTCCAGGAGCTAGAGGTAACCACGTCCAATTATTCCGCGATGATTCTCGCTGAACAATGGTCCTTTTCTCACCGATTTGAAGAAAAAATTCAAAGCGAGGCTCGTCAAAACCGACAACTTCAGCTGTAAAAATAATTTCGGTCCCCACTTGCTGAGGCGAAGGAAGAGACGAAGAAAGAGTAATTCTTATATCGGGCTCAAGAAAGAGTAAACTTCCCGCCTCGTTAATCGAGTCATAGGTTGCGACAATTAATTTATTATCGAGCAGAAAAGGAGAAGCTGAAATTCCAGTCTCGGGGTTAAACTCGCCAATTTTCTGGCCTGTATTAAGATCAAAAGCCAAGAGAGGCGGATTAGGTGTGGTTACAATTATATAAGGATCGACCGCTAAAAGCTTATAAGCCAAACGGGAAGGAATGGCTCGCCACCATTTTATTTCTCCGCTTCTTTGACTTAAGCAATACAGAACAGCATTCGAAGTAATAACATAGAGGTTACGCCCAAAGGGCAAAGGCTCAGTCACAAGCTGACCAGCCAGCTTCATCCACCAAAGCCTTTTTCTTTTTTGAAGATGCCAACAGATTAAGCCTTTATCTCGAGTTCCTAAAAAAAGATATTCCCCCCTACCTGAAGCGTAAGGCCAAATTTTCTGGCCAACCTGGCCTAATTTTACTTCAGACCCATCAAAAAAAAGTTGAAAAATTAAACCCGATGATAAAATAGCAATAATTCCCCTTTGGGGTAAAGCTACAAGTCCTTCTATGTCTTCATTCATGTCTTTAGACCAGATTATTTCACCTGTAAATGGTTCTATGGCAAGCACTTTTCGGTCAATTGACGAAATAAAAGCTTTCTCTTCATAAGAAACAAGATGTCCACCAAATTGCCTAAAAGGTTGCGGCCACAACGGCTTACCTTCATGGGAAAGAGCGAGAAGATAATTTTGATTGTCCGCACAGAGAACAATCTTCCCCAAAGAATAAAGACGAGTGAGATTAGTTTGAGAAGACTCAAAGGTCCAGATTATCTCCTTTTTTAAGCAATCATAAGCAGTTATTTTTCCTGATTCATTTAACCAAATAAGGTGGTTCCCGGAAGTTCGAATCAGATCAATAACGCGGCCTTCAACTGGTAAGCGGTCATAAATTTTCAAGGGAAATTTGAATTCCAAAACAATCTGGTCATTTGGCTTATTTAATTTAGCCGCAGAAGATATTAGTCCTGAATTAAAGACAATTAAATAAACAATTAAAATTTGCTCTTTCATTTTCGTCTTTGGAAGTAAAGCCAAGATTTTCATTTCCCAATTGCTTCTCTCAGTTTGACAGTTCTATCCTAATTAAACTTTGTTGAAAAATCTATTTTTTTTCTTGAAGATGTCAATTATCCCTTTAAACCCAAAACATATTTATTTTGGCATATTTCCTACCACTCAGCGACTGATCTTCTTTACAGAACAACTCAAAGTTGATATCATGCTTAAGAAAATGATTAATTATCTTCTTTTATACAAAATCAGAAAAAGGGTCAAAAAAATAATTCAGGAGAAAATTGAAGACGGTGAACTCTCCACTACTCCAAAATCCTGTCTTGGTTGTCTAGCTGATGACATTACCTGGGAGATTTATTATCTTTTAAAAGAAAAGGAAAAGGGAGAAAAATAGTCTAATCACTTTTTTTCTCTTCCTTATTTTCTGAGGGGGCAGTCAGTTTAGCCTCCTGTTTCAGTTTCTCCTTAATTCTTTCCCACCATTCAAGTCGTTTCTTAATCTCTTTTTCCAAGCCAAATTCACCCGGGCGGTAATATCTTCGACCTCGAAAGCGAGGAGGCATAGTTTCCATAATAGAGGTCTTTTCAGGGTGGTCATGAGCGTATTCATAGCCCTGGCCATAACCAAGGGATTTCATTAAAGAAGTTACTGGATTACGAAGATGAAGGGGCACAGGTTCATAGGGGCCATTTCGAGCATCCTTCATTGCCGCCTCAAAGGCAACATAAACACGATTGCTCTTTGGCGCAGTCGCCAGATAAATAACCGCTTCGGCTAAAGCCAGCTCGCCCTCAGGAGATCCTAGAAAATCATAAACATCTTTAGCCGCCAAAGCCAAATTAAGAGCCATTGGGTCAGCCAAACCGACATCTTCAGCCGCAAAGCGGACAAGACGCCGCGCAATAACCAAGGGATCTTCGCCAGCAGCTAGCATTCTAGCTAACCAATAAAGGGAGGCATCAACATCGCTATTGCGCAAACTTTTATGAAGAGCTGAAAGAAGATTGTAATGTTCCTCGCCGTCTTTATCATAAAGGAGAGTCTTTTTTTGTAAAGCTTCCTCTACTTCCTTTAGGCCTATTTCAGTACCATGAGCCAAATTAGCGGCCAATTCTAGCGTATTCAAGGCCCGACGAGCATCACCATCAGCCTGGCTTATAATCATTCGCTTAGCTTCAGGGCTTATAGTTAACCTAAGTTGACCTAGACCATTCTCTTCATCCTGAAGAGCATCATCAATCACTCGGTTAAGGGCGACCTCATCAAGAGGTTGGAGAACAAGAACCTTAGTTCGGGAAAGAAGCGGGGCAATGACTTCGAAGGAAGGATTTTCAGTGGTTGAACCGAAAAGGATAATCTCTCCCCTTTCCACGTAGGGCAGAAAAGCTCCTTGCTGAGCTTTGTTGAAGCGGTGAATTTCATCAATAAAAAGAATACTTGGTTGCCCATACAACTTCTTATGACTTTCAGCCTGGGCCATGAATTCTTTAATTTCCTTGAGGCTGGCCAAGACAGCGCTAAAAAAAAGACAAGGAAGATTGAAATGCTGAGCCAGAAGATAACCTAAAGTCGTTTTGCCTGAGCCAGGTGGACCCCAAAAAATTAGGGAAACCAGATGCCCTGATTCCATTAATTCAGTGATGATTCGCCCCTTCCCTAGAAGATGCTCTTGCCCATAGAAACGAGCAAAAGAGCGAGGTCTCATCCTCTCCGCTAATGGGGGCTGTACCTGCTTTTTTTCCTTTTTATCGTCCATTAATTTCATTATAAATTTTTTTTCTTAAATCGTCTAATTAGCGCCTCTTTGAAAAGCTCTTTTCCCTGAGCTCCAAATTTCCTTCGTCAAGTTTAAGAAATTAAATAGCCTTGACGCCAAATGAGCCAAAATGATAATTTATGGCTGAATTTTCGGAATTAGATAATCATGAAAACACCAAAGCCAAGAGAAAAATTAGTCTATCGGCTAGAAGAGGTTTGTCGCCTAGTACAGCTTGCTCCTGAAGTAATCAATCGTTGGGAGGAAGAATTTCCCTTCCTTAATGCTGGCTTGACCGCTAAAGGTCATAAAATTTTTCGGCGTCAGGATGTTGAAATTATCAAGCGATTAAAGGAGCTTCTTTTCAAGGAAAGACTGACTCTCGCTGGAGCCAGAAGGAAAATCGAAGAAGAATTTGGCCTTAAAGAGAAAAGCCAGGTTCATCCCGATAAAATGAAAAAAATTTTGGTTCAAATTAGGGAAAGCCTTGAAGAGATAAAAGAGAGCCTTGAAAAAAGCTCTCGGAAAAGATAAATTGATAAATAGTCGGGACGTGGCGCAGCCTGGTAGCGCACATGCTTGGGGTGCATGGGGTCGGCGGTTCAAATCCGCCCGTCCCGACATTTTTTATAAGCCAATTTCTCTGGCCTAAATTAAATTACGGAGGATAAAATTCTACGAAAAAATATAAGATCAGTTAGATCAATTTCTTTAAAAAAGGCCAAAATTTAAAAAAAGATGTTACCTATCTTTCTTTTAACAAATGATGATGGATTTTTTTCTCCTGGTCTTGAGGCCCTTCAGACTTCGCTCCAAGATTTGAGCGAAATTTATGTCATTGCGCCTGACCGAGAAAAAAGTGCGACCTCCTTAAGTCTGAGTTTACATCGACCTTTGAGAATTCAGACCATCCGCTCTCATGTGTATGCGGTTGATGGGACTCCCGCTGATTGCGTCTATTTAGCCGTTAAGAAATTGCTACCTCGGCCACCTGATTTGGTCATTTCCGGAATTAATCATGGTCCGAATTTAGGCCATCAAGATGTGGCTTATTCAGGGACAGTTGCTGCTGCCTTACAGGCAGCTTTCCTCGGCCTCAGGAGTATCGCTATCTCCCTTCTTCCGGATAATCAGAATCATTATCTTTTTTCTGAAGCCGCTAAAATGATGAAAAAGATCATCGCTTATTTTCTAGACAATCCATTTCCTCCTGGAATAGCTTTAAATTTCAATTTGCCCCCTCCACCAGTTAAAGGAATAAAAGTCGTTCCCCTGGGAGAAAAAAGATATAACCCCCAAATTATTGAAAATACCGATCCTAGAGGCCGAAAATATTATTGGATTGGTTCAGGAAAGCCAGAATACCTTTTGGAAAAAGAAACTGATATTGAGGCGGTGAAAGAAGGCTTTATAGCTTTAACTCCGCTTAAAGTCAATTTCACAGCCATTGAATACTGTCAGTCTTATTTATGGCAAGGATTATATAATCTGTTTACTTAAAGTTGGGTCAAAAGGGTAATTTCCTGCCTGGCTTGCTTACCTTGAAAGCTTCATTTTTAATTTAATTCCTAATTATCTGGGATAGGTCAAACTTTGGTCAGAATTTCACCCTTGTCATCTCTTTATTTTTCCCCCTCATCCTCAATAATCATCCCCTTTTTTATCGGCTACTCAAACTAATAAGGGTGCCTTTGAACTTAGAATTAGAATTATTGGGGATTTTTTTCTTGAATCACCAATCGCTTTTTCCTTTTTTGTCGCCAGACTTCGTGAAGCGCTGGCATTAAAGAAATAAGAATGATGGCAATAATGACCAGGCTGAAGTTTCTTTTAATAAAGGGTACATTACCAAAAAAGTATCCGCCAAAAACAAAAATAGCCACCCAAATGATGCCGCCAATGACATTATAGCTTAAAAAGCGACCGTAACTCATTCGTCCAATACCAGCTACAAAGGGAGCAAAGGTCCGAACTATGGGGACAAAACGGGCAATAATTATGGTTTCAGCCCCGTACTTTTCATAAAATTCGTGGGTTCGATCAAGATATTCACGGCGGAAAAAACGACTCTTTTCTTTTTGAAAGATTTTAGGACCAACAAAATGCCCTATCCAGTAATTAACCTGTCTCTTATACACATCT
>JAOAFQ010000186.1 GCA_026416195.1 Candidatus Aminicenantota bacterium
TGGTGCGGTTAAAAACGTAATTGCCCTGGCTTGTGGTCTTAGCGATGGACTTGGCTTGGGACATAATGCCCGAGCCGCTTTGATAACTCGGGGTTTGGTTGAAATGACCCGACTTGGTCTTAAACTTGGAGCCCAACAGGAAACTTTTTATGGATTAGCAGGTATTGGGGATTTGGTGCTAACTTCAACAAGCAAGCTAAGCCGAAATTATCAAGTCGGCTATCAAATTGGCCAAGGCAAGAAACTTGAGGAAATCCTTCAAGGGATGAAAATGGTGGCCGAAGGTATCTCAACAGCTCTTTCGGTTAGAGCTTTAGCCATGAGGGAAGAAATTGAAATGCCCATTTGTCACGAAGTTTATCAAGTTCTATATGAGAAGAAATCTCCTTATGAATCCCTGATTGATCTAATGAGTCGCACTTTAAAGAGTGAGCCGCTTTAATTTTTTGATTTAGAAAGAGATTTCACGTTTTGCCAGAAAAAATTCGTTTCTTCTCTCAATTTTAATATAATTATAAGACCAGATGGAGGGTCAACGCTTGCTTAAAAGGAGCCTGCAATGAAAATAAGCTCAAAGATGATTATAATTCTTTTTTCATTTTCTCTCCTATTAAGCCAGTGTGCTTCTCCTCAGAAAAAAATAGACCAGCAAAGAGAAAAGGATCCAAAATATCAATATAATTTAGGGCTATTTTATCTTAATAATAATGACATTGATCGAGCTATAGTCCATCTTAATCGGACTCTTACTCTCGAGCCAAGACATTATCTGGCTTACAATGCTTTAGGCTTAGCCCTATCGATGAAAGGTCAACTTCAAGAGGCTCTGAAGGCTTATATCCGTTGTCTAGAAATTAATCCATCTTTCTCTGAAGCAAGAAACAATCTAGGAAGCCTTTATCAAGAATTAGGCTATCTTGATAAAGCAGAAGAAGAATTTAAAAAGGCTTTAACCGATCCTGGATATCAATCCAAAGAATTGCCTGCTTACAACTTGGCTCGCCTTTATTTTTTAAAAGAAAATTTTGAAGAAGCTTTAGCCTTAGTTAATAATGCTCTTCGTTTTAATAGCCGGTTAGCTATGGCCCACAATCTGAAAGGTCTTATTTTGCAAAAACTTAATCGATTGACCGAGGCGATTGAATGCTTCAATCAAGCAATAAAACTAGTTCCAGATGATGTTACTTTTAACTTCAATCTTGCCGTCGCTTATTTTAATGATAGCCAACTCCTTAAAGCTAGAGAAATTTTAGAAAGAATCTTTCCTTTTGTCCGAGATGAATCTCTAAAACAACAGATTGCTTATTACCTAAAAATTATTAATGAAAAATTAACTTATAAAATTTAGGTTCCTTCTTGCCACTCGCTAAGATATTTTTTTTGCTCGGCGGTTAATCGGTCTATTTTTACCCCCATCAGTTTTAACTTAAGTTTAGCAATCGACCGATCAATCTCTTTAGGCACAGGATGAACTGCTTTTTCTAGTCGGGAACCGTTTTTGGCCAAGTAAACCACTGAAAGAGCCTGATTGGCGAAACTCATGTCCATAACTGTGGCTGGATGTCCCTCGGCCGCGGCTAAATTGATTAATCGTCCCTCACCTAGAAGATAAATTTTTCGGCCATCATTTAGACAATATTCGTCGACAAATTCCCTAAGTCGACGTTTCCGGCTAGTCAGCGCTTCTAAGGCTGGAATATCTATTTCCACATTAAAATGGCCGGAATTGGCCACAATAGCCCCATCTTTCATCTTTAAAAAGTGTTGACGAGTTATCACATTTTTATCGCCAGTTAAAGTTATAAAAACATCGCCAATCTTAGCCGCCTCAAGCAAAGGCATAACTTCATAACCATCCATTACTGCCTCTAGGGCTCGTAGGGGATCAACTTCGCACACAATAACTTTAGCCCCAGCTCCTCTAGCTCGCATGGCTACGCCCCGTCCACACATACCATAGCCAATAACTACTACTCTCAACCCAGCTAAGAGGATGTTCGTTGCCCTTAAAAGCCCATCAATGGTGCTTTGGCCAGTTCCATAGCGATTATCAAAGAGATATTTAGTCTCAGCATCATTAACGGCAATAATGGGATAACCTAAGACTCGTTTTTTAGCCATACTTCTAAGCCTAATTAC
>JAOAFQ010000005.1 GCA_026416195.1 Candidatus Aminicenantota bacterium
GGCAGCGTCAGATGTGTATAAGAGACAGGCCTTTGATACCAGAAGGATTCGTGGTGGCCAGCGAACAAATTCCTATTCAAACCCTCCCTTTATGGGCTGATTCTTTAAAAGCTCTTTCCTTAGGTCAATCGTTCTATAACCAATCGATTTTCCTCAAAAAGTTGGCCTCCTCCAATGATGCTGAATCTTTGCTTCAATCTTCTAATCGTCTTTCTATTTCTTCGAGTCAGCCTGAACTGCCTCCAATTAAAATAAAAGAAACCGAACAAGAATTAATCCTTGAGGCCAAAGAAGTAACTGTTATTTTTAACCGAAAGAGCGGGCTCATTAAATCTTATAAATTTAAAGGTAAGGAGTTTTTTAAAGAAGAGCCAGTGCCTTACTTTTGGCGGGCCCCCACTGATAATGATTTTGGCAATCGCATGCCCCAACGATGCGCTCTTTGGCGACAAGCGAGCCATCATCGTCAACTCCAGCAATTTAGCTATAAACTACTTAAGTATAATCAGATAAAAATAGAAACGACCCTTCTCCTTCCTGATGTCCCCGCCCAACATAAAATTATCACTTTCTTTAACGATCAAGGGGAGCTCCTTATTAACAACTCTTTTACCCCTCAGAGCGAAAAGGAGCTTCCAGAAATTCCTCGAATGGGAATGAAATTCATTCTGCCAGCTTCTTTTTCTAGCCTGGAATGGTATGGCCGGGGCCCCCATGAAAATTATGTTGATCGAAAGACTTCCGCCTTTATCGGTCGCTACCAGGACAATGTTCGCTCCATGAAAAATCCCTATGTCGCGGCCCAAGAATATGGTAATCGCTGCGAAAATCGCTGGCTGACAGTGAGAAATGAGGCGGGATTCGGTTTAATGATCATTGGTCTGCCTGATTTTGAATTTTCAGCTCTACCCTACACGCCCGATGATTTGACTCAGAAATGGCGGGGGGAACTTCATGCCTATCAAGTTGAACCGAAAGATTTTACTTGCCTTTTAATTTCCGACATGGTCACAGGCGTTGGAGGCGACGATTCCTGGGGGGCTCGTCCCCACCCTCAATATGAAATCCCAGCCAGACCTTATGATTATGCCTTTATTTTGCGACCCCTTGATA
>JAOAFQ010000034.1 GCA_026416195.1 Candidatus Aminicenantota bacterium
AGATGTGTATAAGAGACAGTTCATAGGTTGGTCTAATCTCGAGGGCTTTTCTAAAGGCAACAATTGCTTCATCATAGCGCTCAAGTTTGAAATACATAATACCAAGGTTATAGACGGCCAATTCATTGGTGGGATTTATTTCCACCACTTTTTTGGCTGCCTCAATCGCCCGATCATATTGCCCAATTTCATCATACATTCGGACAATCATTCCATAATAAGAAGCGGCATCAGGTGGACTCAACTCAGCCAGTAAGCGGTAAGTTTTTTCCGCTTTTTCATATTGCTTGGCCTTTTGGTAGGCCTGGGCAAGAGTATAGTTGACTTTAATATCATTCGGCTGTCTTTTTTGGGCTTCTTCCAAAGCTTTAACCGCCGCTTCAAATTGTTGAAGTTCCATTCGGCAAAGACCAAGACGAAGATACGCTCCCCAAACTTCAGGAGGATTAAAGCTGACATATTTCTCATAGGCCCCAGCTGCTCGGTCAAAATTCTTCATTTCTTCAAAAGCCGTGGCCAATAAACGCCAGGCTTCTTGTTCCTGAACACCCATTTGAATTGCCCTCTCGAGCGGAGCCACAGCTTCCGCCCATTTCATCATACGAACGTAAACTGAACCGAGGCCAAAATAAGCCTCCCCGCGATTGGGGTCTAGCTCTAACACTTTTCGATAAGCGTTAATGGCCGAGCTAAAGTCCCTCTGGCGGGAATAAATTTCAGCCAGTTGGGTTTGAATCTCAATCAAATTAGGGTTCAGTTTGATGGCCTTTTCCAAATATTTCTGGCCATCACCAATATTATCATTGATTGTATGAATTTTCCCAGCTAATAAAGCACCCTCAAGAGTGGCTAAATAATCCTCTTTCTTCCAGTTCTTAAACTCGGTAAATTTTCCGAGTTTTATTTGGGATTTCCAATTATTTACTGGAACAAGACCAACAGCTCCTCTCTCCAAAACATGAATCAAGGCTATAATTTCCCCATTTTCATTTAGGACTGGACCGCCACAAAAACTGGCTGGAATTGAAAGAGAAGAAGTTAAAATGGTCAGGTCAGAACTTAATTTAGCTATCTGGCGAATATTACCTTCAGCCGAGACAATCTCGCCGGCTTCATTAGCCCCAAGACCAATAATTTTCATCCCTCCGCTCAAATTGCTTGAATCCCCCAATTTTAGGAGGGGGAGATTTCCTTTGATTTTTAAAATCGCTACCCCTTGAATTCGGTCAACGGCTATAATCCCTTCGACTTTAATTTTTTTTCCTTTAACAGTTGTCCCTTCGACCGTGTCAGCTGAAGAAACTAATTGATAAGCGGTGGCAATCAGTTCTTGACCGACTGAAAAGCCACATCCTTTAGCTATAAGTTCTTTATTACTACCATAAACAGCCAGGGCCAAGAGGCTTTCTTTTCCAACTTCAAAGACTTTACTTGTTTGGGCAAAAACTACCATTGGGGAAAGAAAAATCAGGATGAGAACTAGTCTTTTTAATTGATAACGGCTCATCTTGATCCTCCTTTTTCCATAAAAAATCCTTTTCTTCATCAATTTATACTTAGCTTTATAAGGATGTCAAATTTCCTTTCTTGATTGACAAAAAGATAAACCTCATTTAGTTTCTATCAGTATGGGAAAAAAGGTCTGGCTGTATTATTTTTTGGCCCTCTTAGGATTATCTTTATTCCTTTTCCTATTTTTTCCCAATCTTATTGAGTCCCGCATGGTGGATTTTGAAGTTAATTATAAGGCAGGACATCGCCTTTTTTTGGGAGAAACTCTCTATCGACTTGAAGATGGCCATTATCAATTTAAATACCCGCCATTCGCCTCTCTCTTGTATCTTCCCTTAAGTTTTTTTTCATTGACCAAAGCCAAATTTATTTGGTTTTTTCTAACAGCCTTAGTTACAGTCGCCCTTATTTCCCTCTCCGCCCAACTTGCCTGTCATCCTAAGGCTTGTCCTCGATACATTCCTCTTTTGGTTTTCTTAATATTAGCTCGATTTTTCATTCGAGAGCTTTCCCTTGGCCAAATTAATGCTTTGATAACTACCCTTCTTCTTTTAATGGTTAGAAATTGGTTATCCGCCAAAAATTCCTCTAAAAAGGCTTTTCAAACGGGCTTCCTTTGGGCCTTAGCTTCTTTGCTCAAACCTTATTCCTTAATCTTCTTTCCTCTTTTCTTGTTGAGGCGATGTTGGCAGATTATTGCTTCGGCGTTTATTTTTTTGGGTTTAGGCTTTACTCTGCCCGTTCTTTTCTATGGCTGGAAGGGTAATCTCATTGTTCACCAGGAATGGCTAAAATCACTTCGAGCCTCCACTCCCCCCCTTCTCTCTTCTCAAGACAACATTTCAGTTTTTGCCTTATTAGTCAAATGGTTTGGTCGAGATTTTCCAGTTTGGAGTTCAGGTCTTGTGGTCATCTTTCTTTTAGCCATTATTTTGCTTTTAATGATCATGAAATCGAAGAACCTTTCTGAACCATTGATTCTAGAGGCAGCCTCTCTTCTTCTCCTTGTTCCGCTTGTAAGTCCTCTAGGTTGGGATTATACTCTTATATCTTCTTCTCTTGCCCTTTGTTTTATCCTTTATTATTGGACATCTTTTCCTTCTTTCTGTCGTTATTTCCTCAGCTTTATTTTGATAATTACTAGTTTGATGATCTATGATCTTCTTGGCCGGACTATTTATTCATTTCTTATGAAAATCTCATTGCCAACTTTACTTTTCTTTATAGTTTTTGCTCATCTCGTTTTCTTGAGATGGATAAAAAAAGCATGAAAATTTTTAAATTAGCAAAAACTTCTTTCTTACTTTGGCTTACTTTTTTATTTATTAATATTTTTTTTATAATTTTAATTATTCTTGCCCCGATCTTCCAAAAACGCTGGCCGAGCTTAAGTTCAGCCATCTATCTAATCTTTACACCTTTTTGCCACCAAATTGAAGATCGTTGCTTCAGTTTCAAAAACCTCCCCTTAGCCGTGTGTAGCCGCTGTTTTGGGATTATTGTAGGATTCCTATTGGGAATAACAACCTATCCTATTTTTAAACGACAGAAACCAATAAAGACCCCTAACATTGGCTGGTTTGTTGGGGCATCAATGCCAATGGCGATTGATCTTCTCGGCAATATTTGCCATCTATGGTCAAGCTCTAATTGGCTTCGCTTTATAATTGGCAGTATTTGGGGAATCCTTTTGCCTTTCTATTTTTTGCCGGCTGTTTTCGCCTTTGGAAACAAAAACACTAACCAAATAAATTCATTCTAAAAAAGTCTCAAATAAACAGATTGGGCAAAAGATTGTTCAGATGAGTCGATAACCAACAAAGCTTTTTAGATTATAAAGAAAAGTCTATAATGCTTAATTGATAAACAAATTCGAAGAGGAGAAGACTTGAAAAATAGCCAAGAATAGGCATAAAATTAATCATTAAAACAAAGGTTTAAAAATAAAGATAAGATGATTATTCCAGCTTTAGTGGGCGGTGTGGCGGCAGGTTTCCTTTCATCTTTACCTTTGGCTAATTGTTTTTGCTGTCTTTGGATAATTTTAGGAGCTTTTCTAGCTGTTTTTCTCTATTCTCGTGACCTGGCCAAACCATTATCCTTAGCCGATGGTCTGCTTTTAGGGATATTATCCGGACTTGTAGCCACAATAATTGATTTTTTTCTGTCCATTCCTTTTCAAGCTATCAATGCAGCCCTGGCCAGTCGCTTTCTGGAGACTTTGGCCCAATTTACAGAAGAGATACCATTTAATTGGGATCGATGGTTAGAACGGAGTGAAATGGCTCGCTTAGGTTTTCCTTTAATTTTCTTTACCTTGATTTTAAGAACCTTTATCTTTGTCGGTTTAGGGGCTGTCGGGGGCGCTCTTGGCGTAGCTTTCTTTGGCCGAAGAAAAAGAGGGTCAGTTTCCGTTGACTCAAAAGTTGAAGAGGAGAAAGAAAAATAAAAAGCCAGGTATTTTCGAAACCATTATAAGTGAGGTTCAATGGAGAGGATTAATCTCTATGATTAAACAGAAAACCCAAGTAATTGTTAATCCAGCCTCAGATCAAGGTCGAACTCGAGGCCGTTGGCGAGAAATAAAAGAAGCCTTAAAAACTTTCATTCGGGAATTCCATTATGAATTTACTGAAAAACCTCTTCAGGCTATCGATTTAACTAGGCAAGCCATTAAGAACGGAACTGAACTGGTTATTGGAGTTGGCGGAGACGGTACTCTCAATGAAATTGCCAATGGATTCTTTGAGGAGAATAAGATTATTAACCCAGAAACAGAGCTGGCCATCGTCCCATCTGGAACTGGTTGCGACTTCATGCGAAGCCTCAATTTGCCGACTAGTTTAAAAAAGGCCCTTCAAATTCTTTCAAAAGCGGTCCCCAGACGAGTTGATGTTGGCCGGGTCACTTATCTAAATCAAGAAGGAAAAAAGGAACAGCGATTTTTCCTCAATGTGGCTGATTTTGGTGTTGGCGGTGAAGTTGTCCATGAAGTTAATCGAAAACGGCTTGAAAGAAAAGCCTCTTCTTATTTTCGAACATTAATCACAACCATGATTAGCTATCGTCCCAAGAGAATTAAATTGAAAATTAATGACTTGGAACTGCCTGAAAATGACTATCTCATTGGAGCTGTAGCCAATGGCCGTATTTTTGGTAAAGGAATGAAGATTGCCCCGACGGCCGAAATCGATGATGGTCTTTTTGACCTGATTTTAATTAGAGGGATGAAATTTTTTGAATTTCTTAAAAATAGTTGGAAGATATTTACGGGAAGTCATTTGAGCCATCCCAAAACATCTCTGTGGAAAGCTTGTTGGCTTGAAGCTCAGCCCATTCAAAAGGAGAAAGTAATTCTGGAAATTGACGGTGAGGAAGTTGGCTACCTTCCAGCTACCTTTGAGATTATCCCCGCCCAATTACTGATCAAAGCTAAAGTTCAATCCTGACGTGAAATTGAAAAAATTATTGATTGTTTTTTCTTTGGATATTAAAACGAAGCAATGGATCATTGGTTAAGATAGTTTTACCAGATTCATCCTGGAAACGATAAATGGGCAAGCCTGAGGGGATATAAGGACGGGAATACAAAGCCATTACTTTTTGGATGTAATCTTTCGTTTCTTTATAAGGTGGAATTCCATTATATTTTTTCAAGGCCTCTTGACCAGCATTATAAGCGGCTAAAACATATTTGGTTTGTCCGTTATAAAGTCTAATGAGATCTTTTAAATAAAGGATGCCACCTTTAATATTTTCTTCTGGATTGAAAGGATCATTGACGCCATAAAATTTAGCCGTCTCAGGCATCAATTGCATTAAACCCATAGCACCTTTGGGCGAGACGGCTCTTTCATTATAATTAGATTCAATCTTTATAACTGAATGAATTAATTCAGCTGGTACTCCATAAGTTCGAGCTAAAGATTGAATTATGGGGTCATATCGAGCTTTAAGGAAGCTATTTGGCCAGGCCAGAATTGGTTTTAATAATAATAAAAATACCAATATAAAAATTTTATTTTTTTCTCCCTTTTTTCTTCGAATCATTACTTTATATTTATTTAAAAAATTTATTTTAAAATGAAAATCACCTTTTGGGGTGATTTTCTAAAGCATTTCCTCAATCAAAGAGACCCCTTTTTCTAAGGCCAGATCAAGACCGTCGGGATTCTTACCGCCAGCTTGAGCAAAATCCGCTCGGCCGCCGCCACCACCGCCGATAAGCGGAGCAATTTTCCTAACTAGCTCATTAGCGGAGATTTTTGAGGCTAAATCTTTAGTGATCGAGACCACCAAAAGGGCCTTACCATCAATTGATTCGCCTAAAATAACTATTCCCTGGCCAAGTCTTTGTTTAAGATTGTCGGCCAAATTTCTGAGTTCTTCGGCGCTTAAACCTTCAACTCTTTGGGCTAAAACAGAAATGCCTTTTATCTTTCTTATTTTTATTTCTCCCTCAAAATAACGAAGTTCGCTTAATTTTTGCCTTAATTGGCGATTTTCTTTTTCCAGACGATCCAACTCCTGCTTCAATTTCTCAAGTTGTTTTAAAATATCCTGTCTTGAACTTTTAAGATTTTGTTCAATCTCGTCTAAGAGATTTTCAGTTTCCTGAATATACCGCAGAGCCTCCTCCCCTGTTAAGGCTTCTATTCTCCTTATCCCCGCAGCTACACTCGTTTCATCAATGATTTTAAACAGGCCAATATCTCCAGTAGCCCTGACATGAATTCCACCACAAAGCTCTCGGCTAAAATCACCAATTTTAACTAAGCGGACAACTTCGCCATATTTTTCCTCAAAAATAGCCGTTGCCCCTTCTTTTAATCCCTCCTCAAGAGTAGTAATTTTGGTTTCGACTAAAATATTTTCCCTTATTTTTTCATTAACCAAGTTTTCAACCCTTTGAATTTCCTTTGGGCTGAGAGGCGCAAAATGAGTAAAATCAAACCTAAGCCTGTCCGGAGCCACAAGCGAGCCAGCCTGCTTGACATGGTCACCTAAGAGTTGACGTAAGCTAGCATGAAGAAGATGAGTGGCCGTATGGTTTAACCGAAGAGCAAGTCTTCGCTGGCGATTAACTGAAGCTTCAACTAGATCCCCAAGTCTAATTTCGCCTGAAATAATTTTTATTTTTTGGGCAATTATTTCCGGAATAGGATAATAAGAAGCTTCAACGATAGCTATCCCATGGGGACCATGAATTTCCCCTGTATCACCGATCTGGCCACCGGCTTCTCCATAAAAAGGTGTTTTATCTAAAACAATTTCTCCGATTTCACCAGCTTTTAGGACCTTTACAGGCTGGCCATTTTTTAAAATAGCTAGAACCTCAGCCTCTTCCACCGTCTCTGTTTCATAACCAAGGAATTTAACTTTTAGAGAGGCCAAATTTTCATAGACCCTTCTTTCCTCAAGTTTAGCATCTCCTTTCCAGGCTAATCTAGCCCGATGTCGTTGTTCGTCGAGATGCTCTTTGAAGCCAAGTTCATCAATAACCAAACCCTCTTCATCGGCCAATTCAATAGTTAAATCAAGTGGGAAGCCAAAGGTATCATAAAGTTTAAAAACTTCAGCTCCAGTAAGGTAATTGCGGCCAGAAGATTTGGCGTCAGCCACTAATTCCTTAAAATATCGAAGCCCAGCAGCCAAAGTTCCTGAGAATCTCTCTTCTTCGGCAAGACAAATCCGAGAAATGTATTGGGCTGAGGCCATGATTTCCGGATAAGCTTCTTTCATTATTTCAGCGACTACCCCTATCAATTTATGCAGAAATGGTCTTTCAATTCCCAACCAGTTACCCCGTCTAAAAGCTCGTCGAATGAGTCGCCTGAGGACATAACCGCGCCCTTCATTGCTCGGCATAACGCCATCACAGATAAGAAATGTAATCGCCCGAATATGGTCAGAAATTATTCTAACGGCTACATCTCCCTCATTGTAGGCCGGATATTCAATTTGAGCTAAGTCAGTTATTCTATCGATAATTGGCCAAAAAAGGTCAGTTTCAAAATTCGAATTCTTCTTTTGAAGAGAAGCTGCCATTCTCTCAAGTCCCATTCCTGTATCAATCGACGGGCGAGGCAGAGGTCGCAACTCTCCTGAAGGTGTCTGTTCATACTCCATGAAAACGAGATTCCACAATTCAACCATTCGATCACTTCCCCTAGCAATCAAATCATAAGGCTCCCCTTTATCTAAAGATGGGTTTAAATCATAATGGATTTCTGAACAAGGACCACAAGGACCGGTCTCACCCATCGCCCAAAAATTATCTTTTTTCCCGAATCGAAGAATTCGCTCAGCTTTCACGCCTATTTTTTCGTTCCAAAGACGGAAGGCTTCTTCATCTTCCTCGTATATGGTGATATAAAGCTTTTCTTCAGGGAAACCAAAAACCTCTGTTATTAGTTCCCAGGCAAAGGCAATTGCTTCTTCTTTAAAATAATCCCCAAACGAGAAATTGCCAAGCATTTCAAAAAAGGTGTGATGTTTCGTCGTTCGACCTACTTGGTCTAAGTCATTATGTTTGCCTGAAACGCGCAAACATTTTTGGACTGAGGCCGCCCGAGTATAGCTTCTTTTTTCCAAGCCAAGAAAAACATTTTTAAATTGATTCATGCCAGCATTCGTAAAAAGGAGCGTAGGATCGTCTTTAGGGATCAAAGATGAACTCGGAACAATCCGATGTCCCCGTTTCTCAAAGAAGGATAAAAAGGTTTCTCTTATCTCCTGAGCCCTCATGGTAATTCTTCTTCTAAAGCTCGACGATCTTCACTAGCTGGTCGGCTTAAAGCTTTTTCCATTTCTTCCAGGGCTATATCCAAGGTTGACTGAATGCCCATAACTCGAAGTTTAAAATTGTCAGGGGAGGAGGAATATCGTAATCCCTGTTCAAAAGAAATATAACCATCTCGATAAAGCTGAAAAATAGATTGATCGAAGGTTTGCATACCATACTGAGAAGTCCCTGCAGCTACAGCGTCCTTAATTAAGGCAGTTTTTTCACGGTCAGCTATACATTCTTGAATATAAGGGGTAGTAATCATAACTTCCACTGCCGGGACGCGGCCTTGACCATCCATCCGAGGAATAAGACGCTGAGATATAACAGCCT
>JAOAFQ010000039.1 GCA_026416195.1 Candidatus Aminicenantota bacterium
AGATGTGTATAAGAGACAGAAGCAGCTACAGGAAGAATCATAAGAAAAAGAGATAGAAAGTAATTTAAGGATAAAGCCAAACGAGAATGGATGAGATAATTTTTTTCCGAGATATCAGTGAAACCAAAAAAGATTATTCCTAAGATCAAGCTTAAAAGATATATAGTTCCAAGCAAAGTCCCAAAAAAACTCAGGAAAAAAAGCGACTTACCGACGATATAATCATCCCGTTTAACCTTTTTGGCTAAAACTGTTTTGAGCGTTCCTCTTTGGGCTTCTCCAGAAATAGCCTGACTAACGATGATGATGATAAGAATTATAATTATATTATAAACTGATCGAGTTAAGCTAAGCGAAAAGTTAAAGGCATTTTTATCCCCTCTCATTAAACTAAGAAAGCTTAAAACGCCTCTGAACGAATCAGACTGATAAACAAGAAAGCCAAAAAGGACAGCAAAAAGAAAAGTGATAACAAGAACAGCTTTGACGATCCCACTCTTTCTGTAAATCTTAAATTCGGCTTTAAAAATTTTAGCTCTTTTCATTTGAAGTCAATTTTAAATATATTTCTTTGAGGTTACTACCTTTCAAAAATTCAAGTTCTCGTTCGAGAATGATCTGGCCATGATTAATTATAACTAGGCGATCGCAAAGATTTTCAACTTCGCTCAAAATATGGCTAGAGATAAAAACAGTCCCATTATTAGCCGCAAATTCTTTAAGGAGCTGATTTAAGTCATTCATAGCCTTTGGATCTAAACCATTGAAAGGTTCGTCAAGAATTAAAAGCTCAGGTTCGTTTAAAAGGGCATTGGCCAACGCTAATTTTTGTTTCATCCCAAAAGAAAAAGTTTCAACTCGCTTATCTTTTTCTTTTTCAAGGCCAACAAGAGTCAAGAGAGTATCTAGTCTTTTTTCGTCTATTTTATAACCATCCAATAATGAAAGTATTTCCAAATTTTCTTTGGCGGTTAAGTGCGAGTAAAAAGAAGGAAACTCCATGAGGGAGCCTATCTTGATGATAAATTTTAGTTCCTCTAGGTTCTCTATTTCTTTTCCGTTTATTTCGACTGTTCCTTCATCTTTTTTGATCAGTCCTAGAAGAATTTTGATGGTTGTCGTTTTCCCGGCTCCATTAGGACCTAAGAAGCCCGTTATTCTCCCTTTCTGAAGGTCAAAAGAAATGCTTTCTAAGGCTTTTTTATGACCGAAAGATTTGCTAAGATTTTTAATTTTTAGCACGTGGATTTTTTATTCATTTTATCCGTGGAAAAAATAAATAGTCAAGACTTGGCCAAATCAAGAAAAACCTTAAAAACCTTATTGATTTTTCAGGCTGTAATCAATATCCTTTTTTTCCAGATAAAATGTGCCCAAAGGTTATAAGATGTGGTGAGAAAGGAGGTATAAAATGAAAAAGTTATCTGTTTTTACTTTTAGGCGCGAGCGGATAGCTAAAAAGATTTTGGCTGCTCCTTTATTTCTTTCTTTTTTAATAACCTTTCTTCTTGGACTGGTTTCTCCAACTCTCGCTGACCAAAAAATTCATGAAGAATATACCAAAAAAATTCGAGAGGCGACGACTGATCCCCATTTTTCGACTAAATACGTCAATTATCTCCCTTATTCTCCGACGATTCCAACACCGCTTGAAGTTTTGGGCCGAATTGCTGGTGCGCCTGATGTCCTTAGCTACAGCCACGAAATTTACCAATACTTGCGCGAATTAGCTAAAGCTTCACCTTGTGTTGAAGTCTTCAATATAGGCCAAACAGAAGAGGGACGAGATTGGATAGTCGTGGCTATCGCTGATGAACAAACTATTAAGAATCTGAATAAGTACAAAGAAATTAACGCTAAATTGGCTGATCCCAGAAAAATTAAAGAAGAAGAAGCTAAGGAATTAATAAAGCAGGCCAAACCCATATACTGGGCTGCGGGCGGTCTACATGCCGGCGAAACTGGGGCACCGGAGATGCTGATGGAACTAGCCTATAGACTAGCCGTCGATGAATCACCTTTCATTAAAACTATTCGCCAAAATACTATCGTCTTAATTACGCCTATTCTTGATCCTGATGGTCGCGATAAATATGTCGATATTACTATGGCCCGAAAAAAAGATCCGAAGGGGAGCTATCCAACTAGACTCATTTATTGGGGGAAATATGTGGCTCATGATAATAACCGAGATTATATTGCCCAAGCCTTAGCTCTTACGCGCCACACGACCAAAGTCTTCTTCGATTTTCATCCCCAAGTGTTCCATGATCTTCACGAATCTGTTTCCCATCTTTACGTTTCAACAGGCACAGGGCCCTATAATGCCTGGCTTGATCCGATAGTTATAGATGAATGGCACATCCTGGCCTATCAAGAAATAACTGAACTAACTAAAGAAGGAGTTCCAGGGGTTTGGACTCACGGCTTTTATGACGGTTGGGCTCCCAATTATTTGTTTTATGTCGCTAATGGTCACAATGCTATTGGCCGGTTCTATGAAACTCAGGGAACTGGGGATCCAGCCACTCGTATTATCACAGCTACCGATACGCGAGCCTGGTACCGACCTAATCCACCGTTGCGCCAGACCTTGTGGTCATTCCGGAATAATATCAATTTACAACAGAGTGCTCTTTTAATTGCTCTGAATTATGTGGCTACGCATAAAGAAAAATTTATGGAAAATTTCTATCTCAAGAGCAAACGAGCTGTAGCCAAAGCTTACAACGAAGGGCCGGCTGCTTATGTCTTTCCAGCAGATGATCCACGACCTGGCCAGCAAGCTCGGCTCCTGCGTCTCCTCCAGCAGCAAGGAGTAGAAATCCATCAAGCTACTAAGCCTTTTAAGGTCAAAGATAAAGAATATCCGGCCGGAAGCTATATTGTTCGAATGGATCAACCTTATAGTCGGATGGCTGATATGCTTCTTGACCGCCAATATTTTAATGTTAATGACCCTCGACCCTATGATGATGTTGGCTGGACGCTTGGACCTTTATTCAACGTCAGAACAGAAAGAATAGAAGATACCTCTATTTTATCTGTCCCGATGGCTTTTGTTCAAGGAGATGTCAAATCGCCAGGTGGAATTATAAGGCTTGGAACGGGCCAGACTCAAGTTTATTTAATCAATCATAATGCTGATAATCAGCT
>JAOAFQ010000040.1 GCA_026416195.1 Candidatus Aminicenantota bacterium
TTTGTTATTAGTGTCACGATGCCCAAAATAGCCACAGCTGAGGGGAAATAAAGAAACCTCCACGCAATAAAAGATACTGTAGATGATAAAAATATAATTAAAATTGAAGGAATAAGCAGCCAAAAATAAGCGTTAAGAAACAAACTAATTAATGTCCAGTTTTTCCATCCATAGTAAACCTTTACAATTGAATAGAATAGCATAACCATAAAAATGGCTCCGATGATAAGGTAAAATTTGTTTTCAAATACTCGCTGCGACTCCACACTTAAACTCAACTTAAAGGGAAAAATTGTGCGTGAGGTGTAAAAGCCTAAAGTGGCTAAAAAATCTGCCACTGTTCTTTTCTTTAATTCCAGATCTACTGAGCCTAAGGCGATATTACGTAAAAAAAACCAAATTAAAAGGGAAGGCAAAAAAACTAAACTTCTAGAAAATGCTTTGAATATATCTTTTTTTATCCACCAATAGGCGATGAAAAATATGAGTGGAATCATTAAAGAGGTTTCTTTTCCTAAAAGGCTAAGTAAATATAAGAATGAAGATATCAGTAAAAAAAAATATTTATTTTTTTTAAAATAAAGAGATATAAAAAAAAAGACTAAAGAGCCAAATAGGAAACATAGAAGGTCTGTCCGTCCTGAAATCCAGGCTACATTTTCAAAATGAGAAGGGAAAATCGTAAAAAGAAGAGAAGAAAAAAAAGCCCAGAGAGATGACATCTGCCATCTTCTTAAAGTATAATATAAGATAATTGATGAAAGATAATTGATCATAATGTTGGTCAAATGGAAGCCTGCGGGATTTAAATTCCATATTTTGTAATCAAGCCAGTAAGAAAAGGATGTTAAAGGCCGATAGAATTTTACGGCTCGGCCTAAAAGGAGGCTATTTTCGTCAAAGCCATCAGGCCCTCCAAAAGGTACAAAAAGAACCTTATTCAAAAATCTTGGATCAAGAATTAACTGATTATCAGCGATGAAATAATTATCATCCCAAATAAAATCACCTTTGAGCGATGGCAAAAATACCGTAACTCCAACTAATAAAAGTGTTAAAACTATTATAACTTCATGTAAAAGTTGATCTTTTCTCCTCAAATCTGTGAATTTCATCGCTAAATAATGTTAAAATTTATGGCTTTTTATTATATTTATTTTCTTGAAAAAGAAGAATAAGCAAATGGGGGGAAATCCCCCCATTTGCTTAATAAATTTTCTTTCAGTAAGCTTAAACTAAAAAATCTTCAACAAAAATCGTTATGTCGTTGTTTGTCCGGCTTTGGGGGCATGAACCCAGGAACCGTTCCAAATAACAAGGTCCTCATCAAATGAAGCCATTCCCGTAATATCGAAATATGATGTTTCTGGGCTGTTTGGGTCATAATTAAAATTATTAACCGATCTATTTCTTCCAAAAGAAGCAATAACATAATCGTCAGCTGATTGACAACTAATATTTGTATATGGAGGATTACCTGTTCCTCCCAATACATGAAATGGATTTCCCCACTGATCTCTTGTCGGTACTACTTTAAGATAAAAACCGGCCAGTGCTGATATAAAAGATGGAGTTATTGAGCCCCAATTATGAGTAGGCGCGTAACCTTTATCAGTAATATAATCCATTACGGCGGAGGAAAGGGAGTTCATATCTTTCATGGTGCCTTTTTGTTTAGATTTCTGTAGAGCGGCCATGGCGTTGGGGATCAAAAGAGCGGCTAAGATGCCGATAATCGCCACGACTATCAGCATCTCAATCAAAGTAAAGCCTTTACGCTTCATTTAAAAACCTCCTTTTTTCGAGAAATCTTTACCTTTTGCAGGCGCTTTAATAAATTGCAAATTGCATGCCAATTCCCTTTTTAAAAACCTTTGTCATTAAAGGAAATTTAATTAGCTCTCCCATAATAAGCTTTAAATATTTGACACAGATTGTCTTAAAGTGCCAAATTTTGTCATTTTTATCAGGTTTTTCTCAAACTTCTCTAACTTTCGGCCAGGTCGATGCGTGCCTTAATCTTATATTTATCCATTAAATAGCGAATGGATCGATAGCTTAGGCCCAGCAAGGAGGCCGCTTTGCTCATATTACCATTAGTGACCACTAAAGCTTGCCGCAAATAGTTTTTGGCGATTTCATCCAAATGAGCCATTAGATTAAATCCAGGATTAAAAACTACGCTGGTCTCATTTCTTCTTACAGGCAGAGTGATTTCAGGCGGGAGGCTGGCCGGCGTAATCGTTTCTCGGTCTTCAATGGCCACAATCCGTTCAATGACATTTTCCAGCTCCCGCACATTACCAGGCCAATAATAAGTTTCGAGTATGCTCATGGCTTCAGGCGAAACGCGCTTCATTTTTTTGCCCATTTGTTGGCAATATTTTTGCAGGAAATGATTGACCAAGAGGGGAATATCCTCGACCCGACGCCTCAAAGGCGGCATTTCAAAGGAAATAACATTGAGACGATAGTAAAGCTCCTCCCTGAATTTGCCCTCCTCGATGCGCTTCTTTAAATCATGATTCGTCGCCGCAATAATGCGGACATCAACCGGAATTTCCTCAGTTCCGCCAACCCGACGGATTTTTCTTTCCTGAAGGGCCCGAAGCAATTTAACCTGAGTCCAGGGAGACATTTCACCAATTTCATCGAGAAATAAAGTCCCCCGTTGGGCCACCTCAAACATGCCCTTTTTATCGCTAATGGCTCCGGTAAACGAACCCTTCACATGGCCAAAAAGCTCGCTTTCCAGCAGATTCTCAGGTAAAGCAGCACAATTGATGGAGACAAAAGGACGATCAGCTCGGCGACTGAGCAAATGAATAGCTCGGGCCGCCATTTCTTTACCTGTCCCGCTTTCCCCGGTAATAAGAACAGTTGAATCCGTTCCCGCTATTTTTTCAATTAGAGCAAAGATTTCCTGCATCACCCGGCTTTTGCCGATCATATTTTCGAAGCTATAGCGCTCCTTTAAATCCCGTTTAAGGAGAAGGTTTTCCTGTTCAAGCCGCCGCTTCTCCAACCCTTTTGCAACCGTAATTTTCAATTCTTCAAGATCAAAGGGTTTAATAATGTAATCGAGAGCGCCCATTTTTAGGGCTTCAATCGCCTGTTTCATGTTGCCATAAGCGGTAATCATAATGACAGGGACATCAGGCCTTATTTCTCGACAGCGCTTTAAAATTTCCATGCCGCTTATTTCGGGCAATCTAATATCTGAAATTAACAAATCAAGATCTTCCTTTTCGATGATTTCTATGGCTTTAGCGGCTGAGGTGGTGGCTTGAACGCGGTAACCTTCTTTGGTAAAGACTCTTGTCAGCAGATCAAGAAGACTTCGTTCATCATCAACAATGACTATTTTGTCCATCTTTTTTCCTCTTTAATTCTTCCATCAATCGGCCAACAGGCTAACTTTTCCAAGCCTTCAAAACGGCCTTATTGATAAATCATCTTTTTTCTTGGTCAATGTTTTTAGCTTTTACTCTTTTCTTACAGGAAAAACGACGGTAATTGTCGTTCCCTTTTTAGGCGAAGAGCGAACTAAAATCCGCCCCTCATAATCATCAACAATCCGGCGGACGACCGACATGCCCAAGCCTCGGCCATTTTCAAAGCTAGAAAAAAAGGGCTCAAAAAGATGCTGTTTTTCTTCGTCATTAAAGCCTCGACCGGTATCTGAAATGGAAATTCTTAGTTCGCGGCGGTGCTCAGCCAAATCGATGCCCAAAGTTCCGCCATCGGGCATAGCTTTAATCGCATTCCGGATGAGATTCCAGAACACCTGTTTAAATTGATTGGGATTGCCATAATATTTAAATTTTTCGTTTCGGAAATTGCCAACAATTTTTATTCGCCCGTTAAGCTCGCCGGCTGCCTCCAACATAGTTAGGGTTTCCTCGACCACCGTACCCACATCAAAGGTAACAAAGGTTTTTTTGCCCAAAGGCGAAGCTAGGTCCAGGAATTGCTCAATTATTTGGCTTACCCTTTCTGATTCTTTTAGGATGATCCCCATCAATTTCTGTTGATCGTCCTTAAGCTCAAGTTCATCCCTTAAAACTTGGACGGCTCCAGAAACGGCCGCCAAGGGATTGCGGATTTCATGAGCTAACTGGGCAGCCAACTTCCCGGCCGTCGCCAGTCGCTCCCTCACTTCTAGCTCTTTTTTGGCTCGAACTAACTCCTCTTGGATTTTCTTTAACCGGCCGCTCAAAACATTCATTAAAATAGACATCACGAAAAAGACAGCCCAAGCAGTTATCAAAGTGGTCAAAACTTGACCAAGAGAAAGAGTAACTTTCTGCTCAGGGAGGAAATAGGGGATAAGCCGAAAATAAAGACCATCTACCAGAAGACCAAAAAGAATGGCTGATAAGGAAGCTACCAATAGACTAGCTCTTGGACCGATAAGCAAACTGGCCGCCATAATGGGAAAAAGATAGAGGAAATAGAAGGAACCCATTAAACCACCTGAGATATAAACCAGCGTGGTGATTAGGAGTAAATCAAGGATAATCTGAAGATAGGCCTGCAATTGGTAATTCTTGCTGACCGCCCAGAAAATTAGATAACCGATTGAAAGGAGATAGGCCAGACCGATCAAATAATAAAAAGGAATTATGGGAATGTAAGTTCCGGTGGAATATTGTAGAATAACGACAGCCACCAGTAGGGCTGAAACGGCAATCAGCCGGTAGACAATCAAGTTGAAGATTCTTTTTTTCTCCACCGTCGCTCAGCTCCTCAGTTTTTTGAGTTTCAAACCGTTTTTTCGCTTAGAATTGAGCCATTAGGCTGAAAATCGGGAGATACATGGAAATAATTAATGTCCCCACCATAATCCCCACAAAGATGATCAACAATGGCTCTAAAACAGAAAGCAAAGCGGCCACGGCCGTATCGACTTCCTCATCAAAGAAATCAGCCAGTTTCGCTAACATTTCATCCAAAGTTCCGGTGGCCTCACCGACACTGACCATTTGGGTAAGCATGAAGGGAAATTGACCTGTCTCCGCCAAGGACTCATTAAGGCTTCGGCCTTCAGCTACCATTTTGCGGGCGTCTAAAACGGCTTTTTCAATGATCACATTGCCGGCGGTTGTCGCTGTTATCTGCAAGCTCTCCAGCATCGGCACACCACCTGAAACTAAGGTGCTTAGCGTCCGAGTAAACCGAGATACGGCCACTTTTCGCATCAACGGTCCAACCACAGGTAAGCGCAAAATCAACTGATCGATTGTCCAGCGACCAGTCGCTGATCGGCGATAATAACGAAAGAGAATAACCAGGGCAATTAAGCCCAGAATAATTAAAATAATGAAGCGTTGAACAAAATGACTAGCCCCAATAATAATTCGGGTTAAGAAAGGTAGCTCAGCCCCCAATTCGGTGAAAATAGAGGCAAATACCGGAATAACTCGCCACAGGAGAAAAATAGCCACCAGGATGGCAAAGGTAATAATCGCTGATGGATAAATCATGGCCTGCCGAACTTTGGCTCTCAATCTAACTATTTTTTCAATATACTCAGCCAGTCGTCGCAGCATAATATCCAAAGAACCGCTCTGTTCGCCAGAAGCGATTAAATTGCAATAAAGATCATCAAAGGCCTTAGGGTGTTTCCTCATGGCCTGATTGAGGGTTGAGCCAGCCTCCACGTCGCTACGGATAGTCCGAATAACCCGTTGGAAATATCTATTTTTCGTTTGCTCGGCTAAAATATTCAGACTTTGGATTAAAGGTAGTTCAGCATCAATCAAGACTGAAAGCTGACGACTAAAAACCGATAAATCTTTAAGCTTAACTTTTTCTAGACGGAAGAAGGGGATACTAATCGCTACCCTCTTTGGCTTGATTTCAATAACCGTAATCTGTTCTCTCTGTAAAGCTCGGCTTAATTCTTCAATCGAGCTCGCCACTCTCTCGCCGGCCACAATATCGCCAAAACGATTTCTTCCTCTCCAGACATAGGTCGCCATGTTCCCCCCTTAAAAATTATTTCCGGTAAGAGCTACTGCCAAGACTGGTAGCTCTTCGGGTATGTTCTTTTCTCTGAATAATATCCGTTAGCTCCTCAGGATAGGGCGAAACGCTCATGGCCGTTTCCAAAGTAATCAGACCACGGAAATAAAGATCAGCCAGTGATTGGTTAAAGGTCTGCATGCCTGTTTTTTCTTGGCCCATCTGCATGGCTGAATAAATTTGATGAATCTTGTTTTCGCGAATGAGATTCCGAATAGCCGGATTAGGAATGAGAATTTCCATGGCCAAAACTCGACCTTTGCCATCAGCTCTTGGCAGGAGCGCCTGAGTTAAAACCCCCTCAAGGCACATGGACAGCATGATTCTTATTTGAGCTTGATATTGCGATGGGAAAATATCAATGATTCGGGAAATTGATTCGGCCGCCGAATTGGTATGTAAGGTCGAAAAAGTTAGGTGGCCAGTTTCAGCCACCCTCAATGTCGCCTCGACCGTTTCATAATCGCGCATCTCACCCACAAAAACGACATCTGGGTCCTCTCGCAAAACTGACCTTAAGGCATTGGCGTAGGAAAGAGTATCGACATAAAGCTCGCGCTGATTGATGATGGCTTTTTTGGGAGTAAAATAATACTCAATGGGGTCTTCAATGGTGACAATATGAACGGCCCTTTCCGCATTGATGTGCTCTAACATGCAAGCAATGGTCGTGGATTTACCACAGCCTGTGGGACCAGTGACCAAAACGAGCCCACGAGGAAGGTAACAGAGCTGGGAGACACGCTGGGGAATGCCCAATTTAGCAAAACTCCACATTTCTGGAAGAAAGCGACGAATTGCCCCAGCCACTGTTCCCTTTTGCATAAAAATATTAGCTCTGAACCGGCCTAAATCTTTAATCCCGAAAGAAAAGTCGAGTTCCAGCTTCTCTTCAAAAAGCCTTTTTTGCCGATCATTGAGTAAGGAGTAGAGCAAGGCTTTAGTTTCAGCCGGTGAAAGTGGCGGATGATCAATGGATCTGAGGACGCCATTAACTCGGATTCGTGGCGGTATGTAAGCGGTGATGTGAAGATCGCTCGCATCCTCGCGGACCGCTATCTCCAATAATTCATGAATGGTTTTGGCCATTTCCCCTCCTTAAACTTTTAAAAAATTAATCCCGCACCGTTTCCCGGAGGACCTCTTCGACCGAGGTAATTCCGTCCTTTATTTTAATCAGACCGCTGCGTCGCAGGGTAATCATTCCCTTCTCGATGGCCTTCTTTTTAATTTCCCGCGACTGGGCCCGGGCGAGAATTAGCTCACGAATCTCATCATCAATCGGCATAACTTCATAAAGGGCAATTCGGCCTTTATAGCCAGTTTGATTGCAGGCTGGACAACCCTTCGGTTTAAAAACTTGAATTTTCTCCGCCTCTTCGGCCGTAAAGCCCATATCAATTAAAGCTTTTAAGGGCAACTTATGGGGCACTTTGCATTTTTGGCATAGTTTCCGAACTAACCTCTGAGCCACAATCAGAATAAGTGAATCGGCAATCAAGAAAGGTTCAACATTCATATTGATTAATCGAGTTATGGTACTAGCGGCATCATTGGTATGAACAGTTGAAAAAACAAGATGGCCAGTTAAAGCGGCTTTAATGGCGATATCGACGGTTTCAAAATCGCGCATCTCCCCGACCAGCATAACATCTGGGTCTTGGCGCAGAAAACTCCGTAAACAACGGGCAAAATCAAGACCTATTTCCTCTTTGATTTGAACCTGATTAATTCCTTGCAGGTAAAATTCGACCGGATCTTCCGCCGTCATAATGTTCCGACTTTCATTATTCAAAGTCGAAATGGCTGAATAAAGGGTGGTGGTCTTGCCGCTTCCAGTTGGCCCAGTAACTAAAATGATGCCCCAAGGCCGATGGATGGCTTCTAAAAAAATATTTAAGGATTGTTCTTCGAAACCCAACTGGGTCAGGTCGAGTTTAAGCATTTGTTTATCGAGAATACGAGCGACAACTTTCTCCCCAAAGAGGGTTGGAACTGTTGACACCCGCATATCCACTTCCTTGGAATTTCCACTTTCGAGTTTTACTTTGACTTTAATTCGACCATCCTGAGGCAGTCTCTTTTCAGCAATATCTAGATTGGACAAAATTTTAACGCGGCTAATGACCGGTGCTTTAAATTTTAAGGGCAGATTCATCATTTCGTACAGGGTGCCATCAAGTCTGAATCTGACGCGAAAGCTCTGTTCATAAGGCTCAAAATGAATATCGCTGGCACCTTTTTTAATGGCATCAATAAAGATCGAATTAACTAAAGTGATAATTGGGGCTTCTTCGGTGGACTTGACTAGCTCCTCAATAGTGTAGCTTTCAGTTGGCTCTTCAATTACTTTGACACTGGCAGTCTCAGCTAATTCAATATCTTCGATAGCTTGTTTAACTCTAACGGCCGCAACTGACCCATAGTATTTATTAATCGCATTCATGACGCCAGTTTCAGTCGCAATCACTGGTTGAATACTTAAGCCGGTGCGAAAGCGGATATCCTCGATAACTTCAAGGTCAGTCGGATCCACCATGGCTAAGGTCAAGAACGACCGAATCCGATGAATCGGCATAACCATATATTTTTTGGCAATCTCCGCTGGCAGAAGTTCAACCACCTCAGGGGCGACCTCAAACTGATCAAGATCGATAAAGGGATAATTAAGCTGGCGGCTTAAGGCTTTAGCAATCTCTTCTTCGTTAATATAACCAAGAGAAACAAGGGCGGTATGAAGAGGTAGATTTCGTTGCCGCTGTAATTCAACGGCGGTTTTAAGTTGGTCAGTTGAGATAACCTTTTCTCTTAAAAGCAACTCACCTAGATTTGAGGCCATTATCTTTCCTAAAATTTATCGTTAAAATCATCAACCCCACTATTTTTAGCCATCGTAATTTATATGCCCTTAAAATAAATATCCTGACAAAAATTGTCAACTATAATCTTTAGATAATCTTCTTTTTCCGTCAATCACCTTCCTCGGCGATTCCCAGGGTGATATTTCCAAAAATAAATACGCGCCTGGAGGGACTCGAACCCCCGACCCGCTGCTTAGAAGGCAGCTGCTCTATCCACCTGAGCTACAGGCGCATCCTCTGGCCCATGATGAAATCGGGGAGATCGGATTTGAACCGACGACCTCCTGCTCCCAAGGCAGGCGCGCTAACCAGGCTGCGCTACTCCCCGCCTTTTCAAGTTAGCCTTATAGGCTTCGATATCTTAACAAAAGCGCCCTTTTTTTTCAATTTGAGCCCCTCTTGAGGCCCCTCTCAATATCATTTCGGTTGAGCCGAATGGTCGTTGGCCGACCATGAGGACAAAGCCAAGGATTATGACAACGAAAAAGCTCCTTCACCAGGTATTCCATTTTTTCGAGACTTAAGGCAGCCCCGGCTTTAATGGCAGTTTGGCAGGCCATTGTGGCTAGAAGACGCTCGCTGGGGTCAGCTAAAACTGCACCAGGGTCATCAGTCCTCAGGACAGCTAAAAGAATCTGGCGAGCCTCTTCATCTTCCAAGAATTCGGGCAAACTTCTCACCAGAAGACTTCGCCCTCCAAGATTTTCTATTTCAAATCCAAACTCTTCAAGGAAAGCTTTAATTTCTTCCAGGCGAACAATTTCGGCCGGATTCAATTCCATGAGAAGGGGAAAAAGAGGCTGGCGCCGGGCAAAGCCACCAGAATCTTTCCATTCAGCATATTGTTCATAGAGAATTCTTTCATGAGCGTTATGCTGGTCAATAATCAAAAGCCCTTCTTCGTCCCCAACGACAATATAAAAATTCAAATATTGGCCAAGCACTTGCCAGGCTTTTTCTTTTTCCTCTTCTTTCTTGTCTTCTTTCCCGGCCACCGACTCTGGCCTTATTTTCTTCTGGAAAGCAAGGATTGAAGCTTGCCAAGTGGTCTTTTCTATTTCTTCTTTAATTTCTTTAACTTTAGTTACCGCTTTTTCTAAATAAATTTCTTTGGCTTTAGCTTCTCTTTTTAAAGTCTCATCAACAGCGCTTAAACAAAGCTGAAAAACGCGGCCAGAATCACGAAATCTCACCTCCGCCTTAGCTGGATGAACGTTGACATCAACCTCGGTGAAAGGAAGATTTAAAAACAAATAAACCTCAGGATAGTTATCTTTTTCAAACCAGTTTTTAGCTCCTTGTTGAACCGCGGCCGCTATGATTCTGTCCTTTACTGGTCGGCGATTGACATAATATAGCTGACGTAGTTTGTCACTTAGTCCTTTAGGTGGACGGCTTATGAAACCATTAATTTGATAATCGCCCTCTTGCCAATCAAGCTCAAGCATTTTTTCCCAGGCCTCGCGACCGAAGAGTTGATATAATCTTTCTTTTCTCGTTCTCACGGCCGAACAATTAAGAAGCTGTCTTTGGCTGTGGGTCAAAGTGAAGGCTACCTCAGGAAAAGCCAGGGCTATTGTCATCAAATAGCGGACAATCAAGGCTAGTTCACTTGAGGCTGATCGTAAAAATTTTCGCCTTGCAGGGAGGTTAAAAAATAAATCTCGAACCTCAACGATGGTTCCCCGAGGATAAGCCGCTTCGCTAAAACGAATGAGGCGACCACCCTCTCTTTCTATTTTAAAACCTCCATGGCCCTCTGAAGTCTTGAGAACAAGACGGGAAACAGCATCAATGCTCGCTAGGGCTTCACCTCTAAAGCCGAGGGTGGCGATTTTTTCTAAATCTTCAGCTTGAGATATTTTGCTCGTGGCATGTCGCTGAAAGCAAAGGATAACATCCTCTTGGCTCATACCTGAGCCATTGTCTTCAACCTTAATTAATTTTTTCCCACCTTCAATAAGGTCCACTCGAATCTCTGTCGCCCCAGCATCAAGAGAATTTTCCACGAGTTCTTTAACGACGGAAAACGGACGCTCAATCACCTCACCGGCTGCAATTTTTTGAGCAACTTCAGGGGAGAGAATTTTTATATGACCCATGGAGCGACAACCGAACCTCTTGTTTCATCCGGTTTAACTTCTTCAATTCTCACCCTCACCGCCTCACCTGCCCTTAGCTTTTCTCTCACTTTGACTTTGATGTAATTATGAGTTAAGACCTCAGTTTCACCTTCCTTTTCCTGAGTGATTGCAATTCCATCAAAAACCAGGGAACGTAAAGATTCTCGGAATTTAAGATTTTTTCTTTGGCCCAGGGAACGAAGACGTTCAGCTCTTGCTTTTTTAAGACTAGTTTCAATTTGCGGCCATTGAGCCGCCGGCGTGCCAGGACGTCTTGAATAAGGGAAAACATGTAGATAGGTTAATGGAGAGGATGCCACAAAATTTTCCAGGAAAAGAAAATCTTCTTCAGTCTCACCTGGAAAACCGACAATGAAATCGGCTCCAAGGGAAGCATAAGGCGATTTTTCTCTTAAGCGCTGCAAAATTCGTCCGTACTCTTCAGCTTGGCCCTTTCGGCCCATCCGATGAAGAATTTTTTCGCTCGCATGCTGAAAGGAAAAATGAAAATGTTGGCTGATTTTTTCATGACCACCGATAAAATTAATTAAATCATCCTCAACAGCTCTCGGGTCAAGGGAACTTAACCGAAGACGACCAAGATTTTCCAACTTAGTCGCTTCTTCCAATAATTTAAGGAGAGAATAGTTAGAATCCTTTTCCTCCCCATAAGAGGTTAAATGAATGCCAGCCAAAACAATTTCTTTATATCCTTGGTCAATCAATTGTTTGATTCTATCGATAATTTCCTGCAACGGTCGGCTTCGACTTGGCCCCCGAAGACGAGGAATCAAACAAAAAGTGCAATCTTGGCTACAACCATCTTGAATTTTAATTAAAGCCCTTGATCGAAAAGATTTCCAATTGGGTTCTCGAATTTCCTTTGGCCATTGATCAATTTCTTCTTTAAATTTTTCTTTAAAGAAGGAAAACAAGAGCTCTTTATGATCATTAGGAACAATTAAAATGATTTGATGGTTTTTTTTGAGCTCTTCTAGCCAAAGGGGAACCGCACATCCGGTAAAAATTATTTTGGCTTGAGGCTTCAGGCGGGCTACTCGTCTCAGGAACTTCCGGACTTCTCGTTCAGCTTCACTAGTTAAGGCACAAGAATTGACAATAATTAGCTCGCTTTTAAGAAAGCTCTTTTCCAGTTTGAACCCTAAGGCTTGACAAGCTTCAGCCCATTCAAAGCCTTCAGCTTGATTGGCTCGACAACCAAAACTCTGAATGGTCAAGGTCAACATCGTTTCTATTTTTCACAGCCAATATCTCGTCGAAAATGCATTCCTTCAAAATTAATCACGGAGATAGCGCCATATATTTTTTCCATCGTTTTTTCAAGATTTTTCTCGGAGGCACAAACGCCTAGAACCCGACCCCCAGAAGTCACAAAGTTGCCATCTTCAATTTTTGTCCCTGCATGAAAGATGATTACGCCCGGAATTGACTCTGCTTTATCTAAACCTGAAATCTTTTTGCCGGTTTCGTATTTAAGGGGATAACCACCGGAGGTCACCACGACACAAGCGGCTGGCTTTGTCGACCAGTTAACTTCCCTCATAAGCACATTGCCTTCAAGAGCATTAAGGATTATTTCCACCAAATCCGATTCAAGGCGAAGCATTTGAGGTTGGGTTTCAGGATCGCCAAATCGACAATTAAATTCGAGCACTTTGGGTCCTTCATCAGTCATCATTAAACCGGCATAAAGGACACCGACAAATTTTCTTCTTTCTTCTAAAAGGCGAGTGATGGTGGGAAGAATAATTGTTTCCATAATCTTAACAAATTCTTCTTTATTAATATGAGGAGAAGGCGAAATCGCCCCCATTCCCCCTGTATTTGGACCCCGGTCGCCGTCAAAAACAGGCTTATGATCCTTTGTGGTCACCAAAGGGAGAGCCTTCGTTCCGTCACTGATCACAATAAAGGAAGCCTCATGACCACGGAGATATTCCTCAATGATAATTCTTTCGCCAGCCGGTCCGAATTGTTTCTTTACCATTAAATTGTGTACTGTCTCTTCAGCCTTTTTAAGATTATTACAAATTATGGCTCCTTTCCCTCCAGCTAAACCGTCAGCTTTAATTACCATTGGAAAAAGAAATTCACCTGAACGGATTATTTTCATGGCTATTTCAGGGGTATCGGCAATTTGGAAGCGAGCCGTTGGAATTCGATGGCGGACCATAAATTGTTTAGCGAATATCTTGCTGCCTTCAATTTCAGCCGCCTTGCGGGAAGGACCAAAGATCTTCAGACCTTTTTCCTCAAAAACATCGGTGATTCCGGCGACCAAAGGAGTCTCAGGCCCGACAATGGTCAGATCAATTTTCCGACTAACCGCAAAATCAGCCAGGGCCTGAATATCTGTTTCTTTAATGGGCACATTCTCGGCAATAATAGCTGTCCCACCATTGCCAGGGGCACAAAAGATCTCCTTAACTAGTGGACTCTGCCTGATTTTCCAAGCAAGAGCATGTTCCCGTCCTCCGGAGCCAACGATAAGCACTCTCATTTTTATTTCGCCTTAAAAATGAATTTTCAACTTCATTCTGGCAGAAAATAGCTGAAGCGTCAACGGTCGAGTTTAAAGGAGACGGGCTAAATTTTCTATAAAGGCTTGAACAAAACCTGGTTGAGGAAAAATACTGGAGAAAATCCGAGCCGCTAGCGGAATTGCCTTTTCTTCAGGCAGACAATATTTCATTTTGAGGAAATTCTTACGGAAGCAAATCACTTCGTCTTTAACCGAACGATTATTTTTAATGACTTCGGCCATATAGCCAGCTAGGATATCAAAATCTTTTTCTTCCATTCCAAATCGGGTCATTTCTTGAACTCCCAAACGAATACCCGAAGAAGTGAGAAAACTTTCATCATCCGGTAAAGCTTGATAGTTGGCAATAATATTGTTATTTTCAAGCCGCCGAGCAATTTCCTGTCCAGTACCATAACTTGAAATCCGAATAAGCACTTGATGAGTCTCGGTAAAGCCATCCCTTTCATCACCCTCAACTTGAAGTCCATAACTTTTAAGAGACCGAGCGAAAGCTTTAGCATTAGCTCTAACTTTGGCCTGATATTCGTCTTTGAAGGCATTCATTTCATAACTAGCCATGAGGAGGCCGAGGAGAGTTCCTAAATGATGATTAGAAGTTGAACCGGGAAAAGCACGACCCTTAATATCAAGCCATAATTGACGCAAAGATGGGCTATTCTCAATTCTAGCGGCAATTACGCCTCTTTGGGGTCCAAAAAAAGTTTTATGAGTGCTTCCAGTGACAATATCTGCCCCTTCCTCAAAAGGGGATTGAAAAGCACCATAAAGACCAAGAACATGGGCCATATCAAACATCAAAATTGGTCTATCAGGCCAATCTTTAACTAAATCAGCCACAAACTTCACCGGCTCAGGATAAATAAACATGCTTTTCCCAAAAATAATCAACTCGGGTCGGCTTCGTTCCAACAATTCAGCCAAAGCCTCAAGATCTGCTTTATAGGGATTGTCTTTAAGAACCGGAAAATGGATGACTTTTTCTTTACCAGTTTTCGGATCTTCTTCCACTAAATTAAAAAGGGCGCCCATAGGCTGAGAGCTTAAATGGCCACCTTTGGTCAGATCATTATTAAGAACAAGGCGTAATCGTCGCGAGGGAATTTCAGGAGGCTTATTTCGATTAACAAATTTAACCAGGCCTTTGAAGACAACCTCATTGGCCATCTGGCCGCTAATCGGTCTAAGCTCGACATCGGTACAGCCAAAAAAATCTTTTAGTTCCTTTTGAGCTTCAAGTTCAACCTCGCGGATAAAATCGATTCCTTGATAAAAATAGATTTCTTCGCCTTTCAAAGTTCGGTGCTCAGCATAGCGGCCAGAAGGGTCGGAAATCTCACAAAGTTTTACCAAGAGGCTAGGTGTCGTTTCTGAGGGAATGAGATTAAAAGTTTCACTCTGTCGCCAAAGATTATTCTTAATAACTCTTTCAGCTAACGAATTGACTTTTTCTTCAAAAGAAGACATTCACTCTCTCCTTGCCCATTGCCTGTCTTTTTTCTCTTTACTTTTTCTTTTAAAAATTATTCTAAATTATTTTGTTTAAAATTATTTTTTTCTAACGCTTCAATTTTGTTTAACCGTCGGGCGTGTCGGCCGCCTTCAAAATTAGTGGTTAACCAAATTTCCACAATTTGTTTGGCCTTTTCAAGATCAAGGACTCGTCCGCCCAAGGTTAAACAGTTAGAGTTGTTGTGACTTCGGCTGACTCGGGCCGTAAATTCATCCCAGCAAGGTGTCGCCCGAATACAAGGAAATTTATTAGCGACAATGGCCATTCCGAGACCGGTTCCACAAAACAAAATAGCCCCTTCACATTCTCCTTCAATCACGCTGTTGACGGCTTTAACTCCATAATCAACATAATCAACTATTTCGCCCGGGCCACAACCAAAATCGATAACCTCGATTCCTTTATGATGGAGAAATTCAATTATGGCCTTTTTGAGGTCATAACCGGCATGATCGGAGGCAATCGCCAGTCGCATCCTCAATTTAGCCCTTTAATTCTCGAGCATTCGGACGGCTTCAGGTTGTAACTCAATGGCTTTGAGAACAACCGGATCCGAAAGGCGATAAACTCTTATCCCTTCATCCATTCCCCAGAGAAGGGAAAAAATTTCCCTTTGTAATTCTCTGGCAATTTCCTGACTGGCTTCAGCGAAGGCTTCAGCGGTAAATTCAATTTTATTGGATTTTAAAAATTCGCGAAATTCAGCCATCATTGCTTCATTTGGCCAGAAATCTCGTTGGATGATCTTTTTGTTTGAGCCAGCTTGCTCCTTATTATCGCCAGGGAAAACATATTCTTGGCTTAAAGGGGTTTGCCGGCCAGCAAATTTACGGGCATAGCTAAAAATTTGTCCCCGAAAGAGAAGCTCGGCAGTTAGCGGTTTGAGTGTTGTGGTCACTTTATAATCAGGCGTGATTCCTCCCTGGCCTAGAACCCGACGACCTTTGCTGGTGTAGCGAACTTCCCGCTGATCTTCGGGGGCCTCTTTGTTAAGCATATAATCTTCAATATGGGAATAATCGCGCTGAATCGACCGACCGCTTGGGGTATAGTATTTAGCCGTAGTCAAAGCTACAGCAAAATTTGGGCCAAGAGGAAAAACGGTTTGAACTAGACCTTTACCCCAGGAATCCTCCCCAATAATCAAGCCTCGGTCATTATCCATGATGGCGCCGGCCACAATTTCGGACGCACTGGCACTGCCTTGATT
>JAOAFQ010000042.1 GCA_026416195.1 Candidatus Aminicenantota bacterium
GCGAAGATGCGAAGAGGCTGTTTCGAAATGAAGAGTATTGGTGGGTTTTTTACGGTTTTGAAGAGCCAAAAGGTCAGTTGACTTAAAATCAAGCTGGGGACGGAAAGCTCTTTTGATTGTAGGCCGAAAACGAAGGCCCGAACAGAGAATAAGATTAAGAGCCAGAAGAACGAGCAGAGCCAGATACCAGAAAGAGCTATAAAGTTTAGTTAATTGAAGCTTTTCGAACAAATTAGCTAATTGCCCATAGCGAAGGAAATATTCGTCAGGACTTCTCCCTTGAGGGATAAGGGTGCCAAGAATGGAGGCGCCAGTGAGAATAATTATCAGGGCAATAGCCACTTTCAGGGAGGCAAAAAACTTAATTAAAGATGCCATCAGCTACCTTAAATAGTCTAATAACTATAAATTATATCGGAATAGTAGGTAAAAAACAATCTTAAAAACGCAGTTCATTTTCTGGCTTTCGCTCGATATTCTTCCGCCAAAGCCCTTATTTCAGCCAGGGATCGAACCATCTCGCTCCAGCCATACCAAAGGGAATAATCAGGATTATGATGGAAGGTGCCTTGGAAAGTCCTCATCCGATGTTCGAGAAACATAACAAAAAGTTTTTGTTCAATCACGGTGGGGGCATCATGAAAAGTCAATAAATCGGGGAAGGCATAGGCATAATTTTTTGGTTTAGGCAACAAGCCATCTTTATAAAGCCCGGCCACAATTCTAATCGCTTCAGCCATTAATTTATCCGCTTCTCTTATCATCTTATCACCCTTTTCGAGCTCAGAGCGAGCAAAGTTTGCCGAGTGGCAGCGACTGCAAAGAGCGATCATTTTATCTCTTTCTTTTTGCCAAGCTTCATGAGTTAATCGAGCCAGATCAGCGGCTTTGACCACTTCCAACCTGGCTGTGGGTTTTCCTTCAGGGTCGAGGACTCCTAGTCCTTGGAGAATAGTAACTCGATCCTCAGCCCAAGATTTGTCTTCAGGCAGGGGCAGCCTAACGGCCAAGAAACCCCAGGCGGTCCTAACCTCATGATTGCCGTCAGGCATATGGCAGGTCTGGCAAGTGGGCGCAGCTGCATTGTCAGGCAGAACTTTATTTTGTTTAAGTAGGAAACGGACACCATGTTTCGAAGCGGAATACATTTCCCATTGAGGATGATCAAAGCCCATATGACAGGTTTGGCAGGATTGAGGCTGTCGAGCTTCGGTCACCGAGAAAAGATGTCGAGTGTGGCAGGCATCGCAAGAGGCAAGGCCAAAGTTTTGGCCAGCTGTTTTTAGTTCTTTGATTTCAGCCTCGCTTTTTAGACCGATTTTATGACAACCACCACAGCCTTTCATTCCTTCCATTAAAGCCATAGGCTGTCAGTGGGCTGTGGGCATAGCCTTCATCGCCGCCCAACCGAAAGCGTGCTTACCTTTTTTAAACTGGTTGACTTTTTCTTCATGACACAGAGCACAAGTTTCAGGAGTAGGGATCCGGGCTTTGGCTACATCGCCACTGCCTTTATGTTCCTCCCCATGACAAATATGACAGCCAACATCATTGCGGCCATGCTTGCTTAGTTGCCAATCAGAAACAATGAAGGGAGTTTTGGTTTTATGGCAATCAAGACAGTTTTGGGAGAAAGTTGGTCGAAAAGCGAGGGTTGAGAGGAAGAATAAGAAGAATAAAAAGAATATTCTCTTTTTTTTGATCAACAAAGAACACCCTCCTTTCTTTGGAATTCCATAATTCCTATTTTTTTTATCAAGTATGGAAGAATCAGTCAAGCAGTCTTTTATTAAGGGAAATGATAGTCCAGTCGTTATCGGCAATAATTTAACCTTTTCTCTTTAAATTATAAAAGAACTATATAAAATTAAACTTATATGTTAAAATTAAAGGAGAAATATGACTATGGAATAGCGGCTTTTTAATTGAATTTAATCCAAAGGGAGGGAAAAATGAGGTCGGCGGTTCTCGATTTAAGGGGAATGGACATCCAGGATTTATTGGAAACTGTCGCTGAGAACCTCAAAGAGCTGGCTGAAGGCGAGTCGGTGGAATTCATTGTTGACCAAGAAGAAATTATTAAGCAACTTCAGCGATCAGCCTTAAAAATGGAAGTGAAGAAAATTGGCTCAGATTACATCATTAAGGTTTACGGGGGGAAAATTGAGATGAAAGAGAAGAAAGAAGATGAGGAGATCGAAATTAACGACAAGACCAATGTAGGGAAGCTCGTCAGTCGATACCCAGAGGCCATTGAGATTTTAGCCAAATACGGCTTTACCCCTAT
>JAOAFQ010000043.1 GCA_026416195.1 Candidatus Aminicenantota bacterium
GAGTTTAAGTCTAGCCTTTTAAAAAGATTTTTTCTGAAATCTTTTCTTCTAATAAGCGCCCTTGCCTGTGAGAATCGCCTTGATGGTGCGCACTGAAATCATGAAATCAAGCCATAAAGACCAATTGCGGAGATAGTATTCGTCAAGGATAAGCCTTTTCTCCATCGGCACGTCAGACCGGCCTGATATCTGCCATAGCCCAGTAATCCCAGGCCTGAATTTAGAAATTGTTTTGAAAAAAGGTTCAAGTCCTTCGATTTCTTCTTTAAGATAGGGCCTTGGGCCGACCAGATTCATTTCGCCTTTAAGAACATTAAAAAGTTGAGGTAATTCATCGAGGCTAAAGCGACGAAGGATTTTACCGACCCGAGTAACTCTTGGATCGTATCCCCGGATTTTCTTAAATATTTCCCATTCTTTTTTAATCCTTGGGTTAACCGCTAGATACTGCTCTAAAATTTCATCAGCTTCAACGTACATTGATCGAAATTTCATTAATTTAAAAGGGCGACCTCTTTTTCCCAACCGAATTTGATTAAAAAAGATTGGGCCTTTAGAATCGATCTTAATAGCCACCGCAATAATTAGCATCAAGGGAGTAGCTAGAATGATAAGGAGGAAACAAATCAAGTATTCTAGAGCCATCTTAAGAATTAAATTAACTTTTTTATCTAGATTTTTCTTTAAAGAAAGGGCTAAAGTGGTTCCTAAATTATCAATTTCTACTCCAACCGTGATTAAATCAATTGTCGGGGGGATAATCCTGATAGTTTCAGCAAGATCTTCGCCCTGTTTAAGGAGATTAATAATTTTTTCGGTTGAAGGGTTGGCAAGAGCAATAATGAAGTCCCGAATTTCTAGCTTTTCACATATTTCTTTGAGGTCATCAATTCCGCCCAAAATTGGTATGCCCGCTATTTCTTCTTCCCATTTCTCGGGTTTTTCTTTAAGGATCCCTTTAATTTCATAACCCATAATCCGATTGCGATTTATTCCCTCAATGACTAAATTGGTCGTCTCTCCATCTCCCAGAATGAGAACACTTTTTTGCCAGAGACCTAATTTAAGAAGGCAAAACTTAGTAAAATAACGGAATGCTGGCAAAAACAAAAGACTGAAGATCCAGGCCATGAGAATGATGAGCCGAGAAAAGAAAAATTCCTTTCTGGCTAAAAAGACAAGAATCATAACCACAAAAAAGCAGATAGAAGTACTTTTCCAAAGACCCCGAATTTCGTCCCATAAAGGAGATCGCTTCGTATAAAGTTTTTCATGAGCCAAAACAAGGAGCCAAAGGATGAAAAGAAAGGAATGAAGGAAATAATAGGTTAGAGGGAAGGTAGGAGTAAGATGGGGAAAAAGTAAGGGCAAGAAATTATTTCTAATGACATAAGCTAAAATAAAACTTAAGCTCAAAGAAACCAGGTCAGCCGTAATCAGAGCCCCAACATTAATTATCTTCTTTAAGTCTTTATTTATCTTCCTCATCATTGCTTATTTATAGCCATTATGCCTATCATAGAGAGTGCCTTCAATCAATCCCTTTTGATAAATATTTTTTCCAGAAATATTTTTCTCTGAGAAAAAACATTTCTCACAATTTCAATCATTAAAATTATAATATGACAAAAATAAGGGAAAAATAAAGTCAGTGAAAAATTACAGGCTCAAAGAAATTTATTTATTGAGAGCTAATTGAAAGAGCAAAGCTTCATAACGATTAACGACATGGTCCCATTGATAATCAGAAGCAATAATCTCCTGAGCCCGCTTTCTGAAGCTCTCCAAATAGGGCTCATTATTGATAACCCAGCTCATTTTTTCTACTAAATCATCGATTTTTTTTTCGTAATATAAACCAGCATGACGCAAGACCTCGCGATTAAAAATTACATCTCGGGCAATAACCAACGCCCCACAGCCCATGGCTTGAAGAAGGGCTGGGTTAGTGCCGCCGGCCTCATTGCCATGAATATAAGCCAAGCAGTTGGTCAAAAGCTCTCGAAGTAAGTTTTTATCATAAATAAAACCGGGTAAAATTACTCTTTTGTCTTGCGTGAGTAAAATTTTTTTGGCATAGCGAGAAAGATATTTGGCTCCGCCAATGAGAACAAGCTTCTTATCAGTTTGAAGTCTGTTAAAGGCTTGAATTGTTAAGAGAGGGTTATTTTCAGGTTCAAACCTGGTAATCTGAAGGAAATATTCTCTTGGTTTTATATTGAAATGATTTAAAAGATGGGGCTCAGAAC
>JAOAFQ010000064.1 GCA_026416195.1 Candidatus Aminicenantota bacterium
TAGTTATATAGCATTGGCGATAGACAGGATAGCTGATAAGAATTCATCATTATGTAGACTAATAACCCAGACTGAAGCCATTGGATTTACCTATGCAAGACAGGCATTGCCGATGCTTTGGGATTATATCGAGATGAGTCCGTTCGAGAATAGCAGTGGTTGGTATGCAATATTGAATGAAATAATAGCTAATCTAAATAATTTTGAAGATGATAATCGCACCTTTTCAAATGTTATTTTTTGCAGCGCATCATTTCAACCGTTTAATGATATGTATTTTGACGCGGTCTTTACCGACCCCCCATATTATGACAATGTGCCATATTCTTATCTTTCTGATTTCTTTTATGTCTGGCTGAAAAGAACAGTTGGCGATTTATATCCGGATTTATTTCTTACACCTCTTACACCCAAAAAAGATGAAATCGTCGCTTATTCTCATAATGAAGGTGGCTTCGAGGCAGGGAAAAGATATTTTGAGGAAATGTTGAAAAAGTCTTTCCAGGAGATTTACAGGGTCCTTAAACCGAATGGCATAGCGACGATTGTTTATACTCACAAATCGACCTCAGGCTGGGAAACGCTCATTAACTCCCTCTTAGATTCAGGCCTTGTGCCAACAGCCTCCTGGCCCATCGATACAGAAATGAAAGCCAGGTTGAGGGCTAAAGAATCGGCTGCGCTGGCCTCTTCCATCTATTTTGTCTGCCGAAAAATGGAAAGAATAGAAACTGGCTGGCTGAATGATGTAAAGGAAGAAATTAAAAATCACATCCATAATAAGCTTGACAAACTCTGGGAAGAAGGGATAAGTGGCGCAGATTATTTTGTAGCTGCCATCGGTTCTTCCATTGAAATATTCGGTAAATATAAGAAAGTTCTGGATTACGAAGGAAATATCATCGGGGCCGATAAGTTGCTTGAGTACGTTCGGGAAAGAGTTACAGACTAGGCTGGAAAGAATTTCCTGCACAACGGAATAGCTGGCCAGCTTAGTCCTTTGACCAGGTTTTATATCCTCTGGCGGTGGACTTATGGCGAGGCTAAGGTCCATTTTGATGATGCCAGAAAGCTCGGGCAGAGCAGCGGACTTGATATCAGCCAGGAATGGAATAAGGGCTTTATCAGGAAAGAAAAAGAATTTATTCTTGTCCTGGGCCCACAGGACAGAAAGCTTGAGCAGCTTGAGGATTCCGAGGAGCTCATAGATGTGCTTCATCGTGTGCTATTGCTCTGGAAGGGGGGCAAGAAGGACAAGATAAAAGATGTCCTTTCAGAAACCGGATATGGTCAGAGTGAAGTATTCTATCGGGTGGCCCAAGCGGTTTCAGAAACCCTGCCCCTAGATAGCCAAGAGAAGAAGTTGCTGGATGGATTTTTGAGTGGAAAAGAAAAAATTAAGGAAGAGATCAAACAGAAAGAAATTAAGGCGAAACAAGGGAGGTTATTCTGATGAAAGCTTTCAGTCAGATAGCAATTCCACATAACGATATTCTGCAGGGAAAACTTACCATGGATATTTTTGCTGCCGACATCTGGCAAGTTCTTTCGGGTAAGGCACCGGCAGATTATCTGGATAGGGATTTGTTTTTTTCCAAGACATATCAGACCAAGGGATTAAAGAATTTACTTGACGTAGCTAAGCAAAGGCTTGAAGGAAAGGGAGGAGACCCGGTTATTCAACTTCAGACTCCGTTCGGAGGCGGGAAAACCCACGCTTTGATTGCTCTGTATCATCAGGCAAAACAATGGGGGGCAAAAGTTTGTGTTTTCGACGGGACGGCCTTGAACCCGAAAGAGGCCAAGCCCTGGGAGGAGCTGGAGAAACAGCTGACCGGCAGGATTAGTATTACTAAGGGGGATATCTCTCCTGGAAAAGAAAAGCTGATAAGTATTCTCGGAAAAGTTCAGCCGGCGCTTGTCCTGATGGATGAAATACTCGAGTATGCCACTAAAGCGGCCGGCATAAAAGTGGGGGCTTCAAACCTGGCCGCCCAGACCATGGCTTTTATGCAGGAGCTTTCTGGAGCCATTTCATCGATAGACAAGGCACTATTAGTGATCACGCTGCCTTCCAGCCTTATGGAACATTATGATGAAAGTGCCGAGAAATTATACAACACCTTGCAGAAAATAACTGGCAGAACGGAAAAGATTTATACTCCGGTCGAGGAAGATGAAATTGAACAGGTAATAAGAAAAAGATTGTTTCAAAGCGTAGACGAGGCGGCTGTGAAGGAAGTGGTTAATGAATTTGTTGAATATGCCAGAATAGAGGGATTGCTAACCGGAGACGAAGTTCAAAGATACAGAGACCGTTTTATGATTAGCTTTCCTTTTAAGCCGGAAGTTGTCGATGTTCTCTATAAAAAATGGGGTTCTTTCCCAACTTTTCAGAGGACAAGGGGAGTGCTGAGGCTTCTTTCGTTGGTGGTGTATGATCTTATGAATAATAAGATTCCCTATATCAGGCTTGGAGATTTTGACCTTGGGAAAAATGAAATTAGACGCGAGTTGATAAAGCATATAGGGCAAGAATGGGACAGTATTATTGCCCAGGATATAACCTCAGCTGACGCCGGGGCCAGAGTAGTGGATGATAACGTAGTAAGTGCCTATAAAGCTTACAGGCTGGGGGGGGTGGTAGCCAGAACGGTCTTCATGCATTCCTTCTCTGGAAGAGGGGAAAAGGGCGCAGGCTTAAAAGAGCTGAAATTGTCAGCAAGCCAACCGGAATTTTCCAGTTCGGTTATTGATTCGGTGATAAACGCAATGAAAGAAAAACTGTTTTATCTGGCTGATGAGGGCTTGTATTTTAGCAACCGTCCCAACCTGAACCGGATCATGCTGACAAGAGAAGAAAATATTTCTAAAGATATGATTATTGAGGAAGAGAGAACTTATCTGGAGAAATTCATTGCCAAGAAAGGTGGATTTGCTGTCTATATCTGGCCTGAGAACCACAGAGACATCGCCGATAATCCTGAATTAAAGCTGGTGATCATGAAGGATAGAGAGCCTGAATGGGAGTTCGTGGATAAGCATGGAGAGACCCCGCGGGTATATAGGAATACCCTGGTATTCTTGGCCCCGGATTTGAACCAGAAGCTTGCTTTCCATGATTTTTTAAGAAGGCTTTTAGCTTTGAAATCGATCGAGGCTGACGAAAAGCTCAGCTTAACCGAGAACCAGAAAAAAGAGATAAAAAATAAAATTAAGACGCAGGAACAAAGAGCCTACGAAGAACTTAGAAAATGCTATAGGACGGTTTACCTCCCTATTAGAAATGATTTTAAGGAGCTTGACCTCGGCTATGCTACCTTTGGGGAAACGTTTATAGATAAAGAAATTTTTAACAGACTGAGAAGTGAGGGCGAACTCCTGGAGAGGCTTTCGCCGGCTGTGATCAAGGAAAAGTATCTGAAGGATAAAGAATATGTTCCGAGCAAAATTTTATTGGAATCTTTATGGAAGACTCCCGGGGAGATGCGGCTGACCTCGGCCGATGGGTTTAAGGAGGGGGTAAAAGAAGGTGTAGAAAAGGGAATTTTCGGGATGGGCTTTATAGAGGATGGGAAGCCTGTTTGTAAGTATTTTAAGCAGGCTGCCATGCCCGATCTTTCTGATGAGGAAATCATATTGAGGGCAGAACTTTGCCGACCTTCGGCTGTACCGGCAGAGCCCTCAGTCCCTGGTCTAGGAGGAGGCAAGCCAGGAGTCCGAGAGGGCGTAAAGCCAGAGACATTTCCACCGTCGCAACCATCAGTTCCTTCTTATAAGAAAATTCATCTTAAGTTAGAAGTACCACGCGGTCGCATGTCTGATATTGCCCGGTTGATAAAGTATATAAATAGTAAGTTCTCAGAGTGCCAGGTTGAAATTAACATAGTGGCAGAGGGAGGCGAGATTACCGTTTCTGATTACGAGGACAAGATTAAACAGTCCCTTTCCCAGGCCGAAATTGGTATTAAGGATGAGAAAGTTGAATAATGATATCTTCTGATAAAGTATATTGATGGCCATTCTTGTTTACGAATAAATTTTCAAGATTCTTTTAATCAACTAGCAGAGGAACTCTGATAAAAATAATTTGCCTAGTTGCTTCCTTAGCCATTTGGTTATACTTCGTCACTTCCATCATCTAAAATTAAGGAATTTATATGGAATATCTCGATTGAGCTTACACTTTCAGAATGCTATCAAATTCCTCGATAGCTAATCTTATTATTTTTATAAGCGACTGTAATAATTCTTCAAAGGAAGTAGCAAGTAATATTTCTTTTGATATTTCTCCTTTAAGATTAGGCCATTCATTTATTAATGGTAAATTGGGATATCCATCATCATGAATTTTATAGTAATATTCCAGTTCTAAACAGATAAATGCTAACATGGAATATCTTTTCTGCAAAGAAAAGAAGATTTCTTGCTTTTCTTTTGGTAATCTCAACACCTTTTCTTGGATACTTGAATTTAATGGTTCTGTGTATTCAACAAGGGACTTGGCTTCCTTAGATACAATCCTTATCATATGTTGCTTGTACCAGCGTTTAACAAAGAGTTCTTGGAACTGCTGCCAATCAAGAAGCATTACATTTGTATGTTTTGCTGCTTCAAAAGCTCCTTTTTGAAAGCCTTTTCTTGTTATAATAAGCCCCCAATTAGCTCCAGTATCGCTGACAATTGAACGAAAAGTATAAACTACGCTTTTGGGTATTTTCTTATTCCAATTTTTACATTCGCATAAGTATGAAAGTTTAGGAGATTGTCCTGGATCTGTGGCATAAACATCGATATTGACCTTACCCCGGGCAGTTACAACGTTTTTCCTATCATCACATGAAAACAGCAATCATCTAAAATCTGGGCCACCTTTTCTTGTAGCTCTTCCCAGGTAGATGGAATAAATGAGGTTATCATTGATTGGAATTAATAATAACTAACAAGAAACTCAAAAGAGATCTTAATGGAATAAATTTAATTATTAGATATGTTACCAGTCGTTTTGTCTTATCCGGGGATCCATCAGTATGGCATATATGTAAGATGGGGCTCTAAATCTCTTTTGAAGCGGGACAGTGTTTTCCAGGGGGACGAATGAAAGGGCCTTTTGGATATGTGACTTAGGAATTCGTTGATTTGTACTATTAAGATAAATATGGCTCCCTGAGATAGAATACGTAAAGCTTTTCCCTTCGATTAAGAAAAAATCTTTGCCTTCATTTTCTTCTATTCTTTTCCAAACGGTATTGATATCAATCATATCAACCCTGCCAAACTTTAATTATTCTATGATATTAATGTTATACAAAAAATAAGAGTAGTGCAAAGTGAATAATTTTATAAGGATACCTATAATTTTATTCATCAACAAAGGTCTTGCCCGCGGCATATCTACTTTCTGTTGGATTGATAACTGCAGGAATTTCTTGTGTCTTGCTTGCTAATTTTGAAAGCCGCGAATCACAAGAAATTATATATAAATGTTCCTTTTTTATATCATAAAATTCCATCAAATATTTAGCTGAGGCTAAGAGTATTAAATCAGTAATTTCTACATTATCTTCTCCCTTATATAAAAGCTCATAAAATCTATCCACGCCAATT
>JAOAFQ010000139.1 GCA_026416195.1 Candidatus Aminicenantota bacterium
AAATTAAACTTTGGATAAAGTAAAAGTAGCGGTAATCGAATATGTTCCGGGCACCTGATTAACATAATCGCGATCAAAGTAAAAATTTAGCTTTCCTTCATGCCAGTGAACAATAGTAGAACCAGTCCATTGACCAACAACAACAGGCTTTCCAGCTAGCAACTGGCCAGCTTGATAGCCAGAACCAGAAGCGTCCCAGCTAACTGTTGAGGCTGGGATAGTGGCATCGAAGTCAGAGTTAGCTGTCACGGTTAGTTGAAGATTAGATTTAGGAAATATAATCGCGAAGGCCCTGACAGACACAGGGTTTTCATTGGCTTCAATTCTAACCTTAGGGGGAGATGATGAAATTTCGGGTGGAACATCAGTAAAAGTAATTGTTGATGGAGAGATGTAAATATCGTACCATTCATACAAGGTAACTTGAAAGGTGCCGTTTCTACTCTGTTGTTGGCCCAAAAACGGGCTAAGTGAAGCCAAAAGCATCATTATGCTGGCTAGAGCTCCTTTTACTGACAGCTTCATTTAAAGCCTCCTATTCAATTTCAATTTATAATTAAACACTTATTTTTTAAGCAAAAATTATGCCAAAAAGGTGTGATATAATCAAGCCAGCCAAGGAGTTAATTCTTAGGGGAATAAACGGTAGATAAATTCCAAGTTTTTAGAAATTTAAAAAATAGTACTAACAAAAATTGTCATTTACATGACAAAATATGTCGGTTCCTTTGAAGTTTTAATAAGAAATTAAGGTAAAGACTCCTTTCAAAGAACAGATAATCCCGTTTGTATTTTCAAAAATAATTCTTCCGCTTTTATAACCTTCACTTGACCAAATAGCTAAGACCATAGATTCATTCAAATTAATTAAACCGTTCCCAAGAAGATCGCCTTCGCCCTGCCATCTAATTCTAATTTCTGATGGGTCTTCAAGTCTATCTAAGGGAGAAAGACTCCCATGGAGAATAATTTTTTTATCCCGATGACCGGAAAGAAAGGCTCTGAAAAAAACTGGTTGCCCTAGAGTTATAATCGTTTCTACCTTAGCCTGATTATGGCCTATATCTTGAGGCTGAAATTTGTCTGTCGATACCTCTAAAATCAGCCATTCTTCCAAATGAAGGCCGATGGACACTTTTTTATCTGAGTTCGCCAACAGGTTAGATGGCAAAGTTGACCAAAAGATAAAACCTAAAAAGATGATTAAGAGCTGATCTTTTTTTAGACCCTTGACAGTCTTTCCTTTTGATCGGCGCTTAACCTTTGTTTTAACCATGGCTAAATTTTCAAATTTTATAATGCAAAAAAGGGACCAATTAACTTGGTCTAACTTATTGATAATAAAGGAGATACAGATTGCAAAAAATAATTATGTGTCCGTATATGTTACATAGAGACCCTTTCCCTCTAAAAAATGGGGCTTTAAATGGGCGCTTTTGTTACCCAATTACCAAAATTTCCGGCCTGTTATATCTGAAAAATATTTATTTGAAGTTGACTGATTTAGGTAGGGCGAAGACCTAGATTTAATTTTTTATGTTAATAACCGATGCTTTTTTAATTTTCGATAAAGCGCTGGTCTGGTTAGGCCCAAAAGGTTCGCTGCCTGTTTCTTATTAAAATTGACTGCTCTTAAAACTTCTAAAAGATGCTTCTTTTCAATCTCGGCCAAGGTGAGATGACTGTAAGGATAAGGTTGTTCTTCAGCTCTGTTTTTTGGTGAAGCTAATAGAATATGCTCCGGCAAATGCTGAAGATCAATAAAATCTTCAGTCGTAAGCATGACCGCTCGTTCAATCACCTTCTCGAGCTCCCGAATATTTCCAGGCCAATCATATTCTGAAAGGAGCGTTTTGGCTCGGTTGGAGATACCTCGGACAGTTTTTTTATATTTTTGAGTGTAAACATCGAGAAAATACAAGCAAAGAAGGGGAATATCTTCCTTCCTTTTCCTTAGGGGAGGGAGATTGATCTCGGCGACATTAATCCGATGGAACAAATCTTCTCTGAATTTTCCCTTTCTTACTTCGTCCTTAAGGTTTCGATTCGTTGCGCAAATCACTCTGAGATCAACTTTAATTGATTTATTTGAGCCAAGAGGTTTAAAGGTCCCTTCAGAAAGAAAGCGAAGAAGTTTGGCTTGGGCACTGGAAGGAATTTCGCTAATCTCATCAAAAAAAACAGTCCCACCATCAGCTTCTTTTAATAGACCTGGTTTAGGGCGATCAGCCCCAGTGAAAGCACCTCGTTCATAGCCAAAGACCTCTGATTCGAAGAGGGTTTCGGGAAGCGAGGCACAATCGACTATTAATAAAGGCTTATCTTTTCTAGGACTTAACTTATGCAGGGCTTTAGCTACTAGTTCTTTTCCCGTGCCTGTTTCGCCAGTAATCAAAACAGTGACCTCATGTTTAGCGAACCGTTCGATAAGGGAGAAAATTTCCAGCATTTTTGGATTCCGACTGACCATCCCGGCAAAAAGGTATTTATTTAATAAGCTCTTTTCAAGTTGAAAAGTTTCTCGACGGAGAGAGATTTTCTCCTCGATTCTAATTAAATTAGTGAGCAAATCTTCTTTCCTTAAAGGCAAGCTCAAGTAATCAGCCGCCCCCTTCCTTATGAATTCAGCGATCATTAGTTCACCTTCTTTAGGACCGACAACAATTACTTCAAATAATGGATCAATTTCTTTTATTTTCTTAATCAAATCTAAGGTTCTAGAGATTCTTGTCTCTCTTTTGATAATGAAAATTCTAGGTTTTAGCTCGATAATTCGATTTTGAATATTTTTATCAAGGCTTAAGATTGAAATTTCGTAGCTTGTATCTTTAAGAAGCGAATAAATCTCTTGATTAAATTCTTCGTCAGAAGAAAGGATAACGATTTTATTCATTTTTATAAGCTGTCTGCCAATTATTTTATTTATCTTATTTATACTAAAATTCACCAGACATCAATATTTCATTAAATCAATTCTTTGAAATAACCGTTATCTGAAATGATTATTTTTCCGCTGGATAATCTCGAATTTTAATTGTTCCATAAGCTGTTCTTTTGCTTTTATTATTTTTTTTAAAATGTTATCATGTAGACAAAATTTTCTTAGGGGGAATGAAATGAGAGATTTATTATTTCAAATAAAAAAAGGGCTTTTTGCAAATTTACATTATCTTTCTTTGTTCGCCGCTTTGGCTATTCCAGATATTTGTGGAGCTATTGATTCTGAAGATGGCCAAGCAAGTAAAGAAAATTATATTAATTGGTTTGACCGATATGTCGCCCCTCGCTACCAAGGTTTTTTTACAGGCGAAGACTGTTATTACTTTCGTTGTTCGCTCTTGCATCATGACCCATCGCTTCAGCCCAAGAGTCAGTTTTCCCGCATATTATTTGTCGAACCTACAGCCATTGATACTGACGTTCATTGCCAAGTGGTTGAGGGGGCCTTAAGCCTTGATGTGCGAATCTTTTGTCAGGACATTATCAGAGGAGTCGAAAAATGGCTTGAAGAAAAAGAGAACACGGCGAGATATAAGATTAATGTGGCTAAATTTATCCGAAGATATCCTGAAGGTTTATCCCCCTATATTGAGGGGATGCCGGTTATTGGGTAATAGGTGGGAAGAAAGGGGCAGAATATTTTTAAAAGTGGTGGTAACTGGTAGTATCTTGGACAATTTTTTCTTGATTAATAATTCCTGCCCTAGGGTTGTGAACGTTTGACGATTGACGGCGTTTTTATTCGTTCGAGCCTAAATTCGAGCCTAAAAGAAGTAGTCGGGACTTTCTCTGGAAAAAGGGGAAGCCTTTTTGGAATAAAGGTTAAAGATAAAAGAGCCGTTAAGAGTTGGCCAGCGCTTGACATTGCCCAAAATCCAAATATATGATTCTTTGAAAATGGGGAAATGCTTATTTGGCCAAGGGAGGTGAAGAGCAATCTCTCTTTCGACTTTTGATAATTCCCTTAATGTTCTTTGCCTTTATCCATATAGAAAGGAGCTAAAACAATTGGGTTTTTTCCCGCCACTTGGTCTGGAATATATCGCTGCAAGTATCGAGAAATTGGTAAAAAAGGTAACAATTATCGATTTAAGGTTAGAAAAAGAAGATATAAGAGAATTTACTTCTGGTGTCGATCTTGTGGGAGTCAGTGTAAATTGGGGTTTGGAAATAGACCAAGTATATAGAGTCATCAATAATCTTCCAAAGAAAGCGCTAAAAATTATAGGGGGTAGATATGCTACGGCGAATGTCGAAAAACTTTTTCATGATTGTGAAAATATCGATATCATCGTGCGAGGGGATGGTGAGGAAGTTATGCAGGAATTAATCAAAAAAGGTTCGCCCGTGGGGATAGAAGGAGTTTCCTATCGGGTGGGAAAGAAAATTGTGCATAATCCAAACCGAGCCCTTTCCCCAATAAGTGACATATATCCAAATCGAAAACTCCGCCGCTATAAATATAAAATTGCCAACGATGATCTCGACTTAGGAATTGAAATTGATTCGATTTGTAGCTCCCGAGGTTGTCCTTACAATTGCAAGTTCTGTACTTTTAGTCTCAATCCTTTTGGACAAAAGCGGAGTTTTTCGGCGCGTTCACCCGAATCTATTTTGGCTGAAATAAAAAACATTAAGGCTGAATTGGTTGTTTTTGTCGATGACAATTTTGCGGTGGATATGAAGAGAGTCGAAAATCTTTGTGATTTACTCATCAAACAAAGGATAAACAAAAAATATGCAGCCGCTGTAAGAATAGATATTGCTAACTATCCTGAGATTCTTATGAAAATGGCCAAAGCCGGCTTTAGAATTTTTTCATTGGGGATTGAATCGACTCGTGATGAGACGCTTAAGCAATTAAACAAAGGGTTTACTATAGAAGAAGTAAAAAAGGCCTTTGAAGTGCTGAGAAAATTTAATTTCCTCTATCATGGCTATTTTATCATTGGTAATATAGGCGAGGACGAGCAAGATATGTTGAGAATTGCCTCTTTTGCGCGGGAAATAGGCTTAGATACTCTGAGTTTGAGCCGCTTGAGATGCGAAAAGTATTCGCCTCTCTTGGAGATAGCCAGGAATGCAGGTTATATCATTAGCCAAGATGGTCGAGTTTACTCTGAAAAATATTCGCCCCAAAAATTAAATGATATTTGCCGACAAATCCAAAAAAATTTTTATACTTTTTTCCAAATAATTAAAATCTTGAAAAAGATGGTTGTTGGCGGCTTCCTCAGTCCAAAGTTAGGGGCTGCTTTATTTCGCTATGGCCTAAAAAAACTTCTTATAAAATTAAAAAGGGCAATAATTTAATCAGAAAATAACTTAACGGCAAAACTCTGAAGCCTGAATTTATTAATAAATTGGCCATTGGCCCTCAAGAAAACCGTCTCTGATTTCTCGCCAACGGCCAAGGACTTCATCGACAATCTCTTTTATTTGTGGTTTCACTTGAGTCGCATTCAGGCCCCACAATTCCACATTGACCGCCTGAGGTTCAGTAATCGGTTCATTTATTCGGCTCACCATATAGACATAAACCTGCTTAACTTCAGGCATTCGATTAACAATTTGATTAGCCACTAGCTGGCTCATGATGCTATATATTTTACCCACATGACTTACTGGATTTTTGCCTGCGATTGCTTCCAAACTCATGGGCCGATAAGGAGTAATTAAACCGCAGGCCCGATTGCCTCGGCCAACTTGACCATCATCCCCAGCTTCAGCGCTGGTCCCGGTTACGGTTAAATAAGCTGAGTTTTCGGTATCGGCATTATTTAAATTGATGACTACTTGTCGAGAGGTATAATTAGGGACGAAATCTTGAAGTAGATAACGGGTAACTTCTCTTTTTATTTCTTCATAGTGCTCTCGGCTCAAAACCTCAGAAGCTACAAAGGCGGCTGCAATGGTTAGATTTATTGTCTTATCCTTTCTAACCCCCATGATTTTAATATCCTCGCCTAAGGCCGGAAACTTCGCTTTTCCAGCTGGACTATTAAGAAATTTTTCCATTTCCAAAACCAATCTTTCGAGTTCACTCAAAGGAGCATGAGCTACAGCTAAAGAGGTGTCGTTGGCTCGAGGAGGCTGATCTTCATCGGTGAAAATACAAACCAAATCTTGACTACCACAACGCATGATGAGATTGACATCAAGATATTCAGGCTGGAAATGGCTGACCTGCTCCATTAACCATTGTTTTATCTTATTTTCAAGATTTTCTTGGTTAAATAATTTTTTTCCATTTAATTCTTCAGTGGCTCGGCCGACAATATAAAGTTTGATGGGTTCGATTATTTCGCCTCCGCCAAACCAGCAAAGAGACTTGCCTCCAACTAAAACAGCTTTATCGACATTATGATGAAGAATTTTCCCAACTGCTTGACGATAACTTTCGGAGAGAGCCACTGAAAGTTTTTCAGCTGCTCCATCGCAAAGGGAATCAGGATGGCCCTTACCTTTGCGCTCAACAATTTCAACGGTTTTTTCTTCAACGAGAAGATCTCGACCTTCCTTAACTTCAAAATTAAATGGGGACATTTTAACCTCCTTGAAAGGAATTGATATTTGGAACGGCTATTACGCGGGGAAGATTAGAAATATATGAATTTAATGGAAGCGGTAAAATTTCCACCGCGGTCTCCGCTCCTTCTTTGTGGCGAGGCGACTCTCTTCGACCCGAGAGGAGCGGGACCTGGTGGCGATGTTCGCTTCTGCCCCACTCCTCTCATCTTTCGTTCCGGTTGAAACCGGAACTCAACGCTGTTGGCACCTTGCTTCTCCATGAAGCAGGTTGCCGGGCTTCACTGGGCGCGTCAACCCTCCGCCTCTCTGGATGAGAGGATGAGAACGCCAACGCCATTTTTATTATAGCTAATAAAAAGCAAGTCAACAATATTTTTTTCATTTTTTTCTTGGTTGAAAATTTTATTCGGTTAAATTTTCTATAAAGACAATTATTCTAATTGTAATATCTAATTTAGGTTTGAAGGTTTTCTCGAGATCATAGATATCCTAAAAAAATACTTTCAATTTAATTAAAAAAAGGGTAAATATAACTGTAACCAATGAAGATTAGGTTTGGCGATAAAAATTTAAATCAAAAAGAGTTATTTTCCTTTTGGAGTTGTTTATTTTCGCTTATTCTTTTCGTTGACCAATTTAGTGGCCTTTAGATTTTCCCGCCTTTTATCCTTTTGAATTATCTTTAGGTTTAATTTCAAAGGGGGTAAAAATGAAAATAATTATTCTTGGTCTGGGTTTAATGGGCAAAGCTATGGCTCTCGACTTGCTGGCCGATAAAAAATTTGAAATTTCAGGCGTTGATTTAAGAATAGAGCCCCTTCGGGAGCTGAGAGAGAAAGGATTAGCTTTGGGAATTCAAGAGGATTTGGAGAATCAAGAAGCCCTAAAAAAGATCGTCGAGTCATATGATCTCATTATTAATGCCGTTCCTGGCAATCTGGGGTTTAAAGTTCTTAAAACTTGTGTCGAGGAAGGGAGAAATGTTGTGGATATTACCTTTTTCCCGGAAGATCCCTTTGAACTTGAGGATTTAGCTCAAAAGAAGAGCTTAACCGTTCTGGTTGATTGTGGAGTTGCGCCGGGATTAAGCCATCTTCTGGCGGCTCATGCTCTGACCAGGATGGATAAAGGCGATTCACTCGAGATTTATGTGGGTGGTCTTCCAGTTGTTCGAACCTGGCCACTCGAATATAAAACAGTTTTTTCACCCTCAGATGTCATCGAAGAGTATATCCGCCCAGCTCGATGTAAAGAAAATGGTCTGATCAAGATTAAACCAGCTCTTTCCGAACCAGAAATGGTTGAAGTTAACGGATTAGGAACTTTAGAAGCTTTTAATACCGATGGTCTTAGAACGCTCCTTCGAACCTTACCCTTTCCTAATATGAAGGAAAAGACCCTTCGTTATCCTGGTCACAGCCAAAAAATATTATTACTTAAACAGGCTGGATTTTTTGATACCCAGCCAATAATCATTAATGATCAAAAGATTATCCCCCAAGAAATAACTTCGAAAATCCTTTTTACCCGCCTGAGACTGCAACCCGGGGAAGAAGATATAACGGTAATGAGGGTGGTGGCCAAGGGCGAAAAGGATGGGCAACCGATTAGCTTCCAGTTTGATCTTTTTGATCGTTTTGATCCAGAAACTGGAATTCATAGTATGGCTCGAACAACGGGTTTTACCGCCACCATGATTGTCAGAGCGATGGCTGAGGGTTTAATCAAATTAAAGGGGATAATCCCCCCCGAGTATCTTGGCTTAAATGACAAGTGTTTCCATTTTATCCTTCAAGGATTGAAAGACCGAAAAATCAAAATAAAAATGACGAGCTCTTTAGATCAAAAAACGACAGCTTAACTTACTTTAGAGCTTCCTTTAAGCCTGGAATAAATTCAGCTCCCTGAAGAACTTGAATGGATGAGCCCTTAAAGTCGTCGCCGATAGGTTCAGCTTTGCCCCCTAAATGTTGGGCGAGGAAAAGTTCAGCGACCGCAAAGAAGGACAAACGATTTTCCGGCCGAGCAAAGCCATGGCCTTCATCGGAATAAAGAACATAGGTTACTGGAATGTTTTTCTCCTGCATGGCTTTAACGATCTGGTCGGATTCACTTTGTTTGACTCTTGGGTCGTTAGCTCCTTGACCGATTAGGAGGGGTCGTTGGATACGGTCAACATAATTCAGTGGCGACCGCTCTTCCAGAAGTTTTCGGCCTTCTTCAGTTCGAGGATCGCCCACTCGAGTGGCCCACATATCCATCATCGGTTTCCAGTAGGGAGGAATTGTTTCCAAGAGAGTTCGAAGATTTGACGGGCCGACAATATCCACTCCGCAGGCAAAGACCTCAGGGGTAAAAGTCAATCCAACAAGGGTGGCATACCCCCCATAACTTCCACCCATAATGGCCACTTTATTTTTATTAGCAATTTTATTTGCAATAGCCCAGTTGACAGCATCAATTAGGTCGTCATGCATTTTTCGGCCCCATTCAAGATTAGAGGCGTTGAGGAAATCCTTGCCGAAGCCAGTGGAGCCACGAAAATTAACGCTCAGAACAGCATAGCCCCGATTAGCTAGCCATTGATGGATGGCATTATATCCCCAGGAATCTCTGGCCCAGGGTCCGCCATGAACATAGAGAACCATAGGCAACGGTCGATCAGGCCGCCCATCTTTATCCGGATCATGCCACCAAGGGAGAGTTAAATAACTGATGAGATTAAGACCATCCCGTGATTTGATTACCAGGGGATGCATTTTGGCTAGTTTTAAACCTTCAAGGTCTTTTCGATTGGAAAATAGGAAATGGGCTTGCTGGCGAGTTCGATCATACAAGTAATATTTTACTGGACCATCGTCAGCGGTGTAGGCTACCGTCCAAAATCGATCATCCAAGGTTCTCGAAGAAAGATAAATGTCTCCTTCTGTTAAAGTTTTGAGATAGTCCATATCTGGCTTGATAGTTTCATCCAAAATAGTCCACTCAGTCCGCAAATATTCGATAGATACGGCTTGGACATTTTTTTCTGTGGGATGGAGAATAATTCCAGTTACATCAGCCTTAGGATCTTCAAAAAGAACTTTCTTGTCGCCCGTTCTGAGATTTTTAGCCACTAAAGCCGCGGTGTTACGATCACGGCTATCAATCATGTAAAGAATCGTTCCAGTTTTATCAAAGGAAATCGGGCTGGTGGTCAACATGTCTTCCATCGGAATTTTGTCCACTGATTTCCAATTGCCTTGACCGTCAGGTTCAAAAAATTCCAGTCCACCATCAGGGGTCATCTGAGCAGCCAAACGCAGGTTTAAATCATCGTCAAACTGAAAGCCAACAAACCTGTCATTTTGTTGAATAAGCTTCAGCTCTCCAGTCAGAATATTTAAACGATAAATATCATGGAACTGAGGATTACGATGGTTGAGACCAATGAGAATTTCATGGGGAAATTTATAACTAACCGCTTCGATCTGAGCCCTAGGCCGAAGCGGCTGGCCATTAGGTAAAGTAATCGGTTTACCATCCGGACCAGGAATTTCTTCAAAGGGAGTTAAAATTCTATCTTCTTTAGTCGTAATGTCGACCACATGAACTTGCCAATTTTCATCCCCAGCGAGGTCTTGGAGATAAATGATATGTTGATCAGTATAGGCC
>JAOAFQ010000177.1 GCA_026416195.1 Candidatus Aminicenantota bacterium
GAGCTGACTTGTTCTCTAGGACGGTGCAGCCATTTTCTGAGTCACTACTGAGCTGGGCCGGCCCGATCTGGGTGGCCACAGGCACCGGTCTTGGTTGTCTTGCCCTGATGTGTATTATGTCCTATCTTTTATCAATAAATGATATATTGATTAAGATTTGATCTCACATTAAAAAGGTTCGCAATGAATCATGCAGAGAATTATCTTAACTTGCTATTCGATGTCATCACTGTTAATATTTAAAAAATGCTATATAGTATTTTTCAGAATTTCTTAAATCGTCATACAAATCGACCTTATCTATTTAACCCTATAAACAATAATATTAAAAAAAATATAATACGCCCATATATTTGATTGGAAAGGTTATAAATAATTAAGAGTATACAATTTTAATGGAAATAAAAATTATAGATCCAAGTCGATATTACAAATGGAATACATTTATAATTAACAACTTTGACCCTGATGTCTTTCATTCTTCTGAATGGTGCCTGGTTCTAAAATCTACATACAATTTTCTGCCTAATTATTTCTTATTTTCAAAAGATGATCAACCACTTGCGGTAATTCCATTGATGGAAATCCAAGGCTTTATCATAGGTAGCAGAGCTGTCGGCCTGCCTTTTACTGATTATTGTAATCCTCTAAAAGTAAATAATCTAGAGATTCTATCGCTTCGAAAAGATATCATTAATTATGGACAAAATAAGAAATGGAATTATGTTGAATTTCGGACCTCGCTTTTTGCCGAATGCCAGCCACCTTATGAAACTTACTATACTCACGACATCGATCTTACAATTTCATCAAACAAGCTCTGGACCAGGCTCAAAAGCAATAACAAAAGAAATATAAAAAAAGCCATAAAACTGGGGCTACGAATCCAATTTGAAAAGAGCACACGAGCTCTTGAAGATTTTTATAGATTACAAGTAATTACAAGAAAACGTCATGGACTCCCACCTCAGCCTTTTAAGTTCTTTAAAAATGTATTCGAAAACATAATTTTAAAAAAATTAGGAATTATTGCATGCACTTACTATAAAAATAAAATGATAGCTGCTTCAATATTTTTTAATTTTAATCATAAAGCAGTATTTAAGTATGGTGCTTCAGATCACTTGTTTCACCAATTGAGACCCAATAATCTGATAATGTGGGAAGCAATTAATTGGCACCGAGAAAATGGCTGTCAATTGCTAAATTTGGGACGGACCCACAAAGAAGATAAAGGGCTCTTAGAATACAAAAGGTCATGGGGAGGAAATGAGTCAGAATTAAGATATTTTCGCTTTTTGTTCAACAAAAACAGATATATTAGATCTCCCCTCATTAACTATAATTTGATTTTTTCCTCAATAGGAAAATGTTTGCCTTTACCTTTGCTAAAATTAATAGGCAAACATTGCTATCGACAATTCGCTTGACTAAATTAAAACTAACTATTTTTCTAATTGATTATAAATTTTTAACAAATTATAATTCATCTAGAATAATATGATCAGAATTTTTAATAATCTAAAAAAGCTAGAAGAGATAAAGACCCAAAACGGAACTTTAACATTTTGGCTCTCTCAGAGATTACTGGATGATGAGTGTGATGCGTTTGTTAAAAATTCTGACTTTGGTCACTTTGAGCAAACCAGCCGCTGGGCTAAAACTAAGAAGAATTTCAACTGGGAATCTTATAGAATCTTGCAATCCAGAGATCAGCAAATAATTGTAGGTTTTCAGATCCTATGGAAATATAATACAGCCTTTACCAAATTAGGGTTACTAAAGAAGGGGCCAATAATCATAGAGAGGAACCCCTATCTGATTAGATTAATAATAAATTTTTTAAAAAGAACCATACACAATAATTTTTTAGCAGCTATAGTCCAGCCCTCTGACTTTGATGAAGAGCTTTCATCTCTGATGATCAATTCAGGATTCATCCCAAATCTCTTGTGCGGAATGATAAAATGCGCCAATGTCTTAGTCGATCTTAATTTAACTGATGAACAAATATTCCAAAAAAAGAAGCGACAGAAAAGACAGAATATCAATGCTGCTCAAAAGGCTGGAATAATAATACGACAAGGTAAGAAGATTGAAATCGGGATTTTTTTTAACTTGATGAAACATACTTGCTTGAGGCGTGGAGTAAGACCTAACCCTCCAAGCAAAGAGACCCTAAAAATAATATGGGATTCGTTCTATCAAAGCAATCAAATTGCTCTCTTTTTTGCGGAGTATCAGAACAATATCATTTCTGGCGCCATGGTAATCATCCTGGGGAAAATAGCATTTTTATGGAAATTTGGATGGTCAGGTCCATTTAGCTATATGAGACCAAATGAACTCCTTTTTTGGAAAATATTCAAATGGGCTAAGTCAAGGGGATACCGGTTTGTCGATCTTGGAGAATTTGGATCATATCAAGCAAATATCAATATTACTTATGCTGAATTAGAAAATTTTAAAAATTATCAAGATCTAAACTTCAAGCTCGGGTTTGGGGGTGACATCATAAAACTAAAGCTAGGATTGGTATATTTTTCATGCAATTTATCTGAAAGTTTATATAATAATATATTGCCAACATTAATTAGAATACCTATTATTAAGACCTATGTTTACGGTTCATTGTAAGCAACTCAATTTATGAATACGCCAATAATTTTAGCAAACAACCAAGAATCCTTAAAGAAATGGGATCATTTTGTCCTTAACCATAATAATGGTTGGTTAACACAGCATTCAACATGGGCAGAGGTGTTATCAAGATGTTATAAAAATGTTTTCCCTTATCGGCTAGCTCTGGTAAATTCAAATAATGGAGAAATAACTGCGGGTTTATCACTTTTTCTTGTGAAATCTTTAATTACTGGAAAAAAATTAATTGCAGTGCCCATGGCAACTATCCATGATCCACTTGTTAACTCTGAATATGAATTCAATGCTTTACTCCAGGCAGCTGTTGACCTAAAATTGAAAACAGAAAGTAAATGCCTAAAAATAAAAACCTTCAATTCAAATAAATTCTTAAAAAGTTCAAATTTTTCTGATGTTAAAGTTTATCTCTCTCATGTTTTATCTCTTGAGAATGACCTTCAAGAAATATGGAAAGCTTTTGATAGAACCTGCATAAGACAAAATATTAGAAAACTTGAAAAATATAAAATAAAATTTAGAATAGCCTCAGGTTATAGTGATCTAGATTCTTTTTTTGGCCTATATCGTATGACAAGAAGGCTTCATGGACTTCCTTCGTTGCCAAAAGATTTTTTTAGAGCAATATTTGATATTTATGGTCCAAAAAAGAATTCTTTATTTATATTGGACGAATACAATAGTATACCAATTGCTTCAGTATTGATTTTCATCTTCAAAAACAGGTGCTCTGCAGAAGCTCTTGGTTGGGATATCAGGTATAAATGGTTAAGCCCAAGTACAACAATTTTCTGGGAAGCCATTAAAATAGCTTATAATTCGGGATGTAGATGGTTTGATTTTGGAAGGACCGCCCCCGCAAATAGAAGTCTAATTGATTTTAAGAGGAGATGGGGAACAGAAGAAATAGAGATACCTGTATATGCTTATTCCTCTGACAGGACAAGGAAAAGCTTAATACAAGAATCTGGGCTCGCACGTAAATTTGCTAACATCGTATTTCGGGATTCTCCATCTCCTATATATAATAGTTTAAGTAATCTATTTTACAGGCATTATCTTGAATGATCGTGACTGGATTCTAATATCTGTAGGCCCACAGCAAAGGAAAAGATCCCTAAATTTAATAATTAGAAATAACAGGAAAAAGCTTTTGCTCATGAATATATATGGCTTTATATCAAAAAAATTGCCTAAACCTAAAATCTTTTTTACAATCAAGATAAAAGAAGAAAAGATATAGATGGATAAATTTCAACCCGGCAAGTCGGTCATGGTAAAAAGTCTTTCAGAAATTCTCTCGACGCTTGATGAAAATGGCTCATATGAAGGCCTTCCTTTCCTTCCCGAGATGGCCAAATACTGTGAGAAAACGTTTTATATCCAGCGTCGCGTTAAAAAGTTAATTCAAGAAGGCGTTGGACCCAAGATGCGCCGTATAAAGAATGTGGTTCTTCTCAAAGGCACAGTTTGCGATGGTGAGTTTCACGAAAAATGCCAGCGAATGTGTTCTCCCTTGTGGAAAACAGCTTGGCTGACACAGGAACACAGATATAATCCTATAAGTATTGGAAAGAAAAATGAGGACGATGAGCAGGTCCCTTCAATGGCCCGACTTCGCTTATCTCAAGGCAGGCGTTGCCAGGTTACTGAGCTCATTAATGCGACCTCGCCATTGCCTTTATGGCATCCGTTGCGCCATATATGGGACATAACTGAAGGAACATACACTCTTGGCGAATATCTACAATATGTCTTAACCAAGCTATATCAAAAGACTCTGAAAAAGCTACTTGCCAAGCCCATTGAACGAAGACCTGTATCAAGACCGAATGTTATCTTCCCAGAGCTCGGCCTTAACCCAGGCGATCTCGTAGAAGTAAGGCCAGAAAGCGAGATTCGCTCTACCCTTGATGATAAGAATAAGGCTGGTGGTCTTTATTTCATGCCAGGAATGTGGAAATATTGCGGAGGCCGCTTTAGGGTTCTAGCACGTGTAGATAGAATGATTAGTGAAAAGACAGGGGACATCCGCAAACTAAATCGGACCGTCATCCTTCAAGGCATAACTTGCGATGGCCAAGCCCATGGAGGATGCCAACGAGGCTGTTATGTTTTTTGGAAAGATATTTGGCTAAAGCGCATAGATTAGAGGGAAACGCTACCCTTTTTTCTTTGGGTTCAATTTTATTGCTTATTGACCAGAGAAGCGAATGCCAATATAAGGATTCTATGAGAGGATTAAAGTTCTAATAATAATTATTATTCTAACTCTGACTCCCGACTGCGAGATCTGTTTCTGGCCTTTCTGAAAATGAACTTCAAGCCATAAGCTATTTTTCTGTTTTTAATGATACCTGAGACGATTCCAAGAGAGGCTCTCCGGAATTTTAATATATTCCTGGAAAACCGAGCTAAATTCTTACCGATCCAGATATGTTGATTACAAAATTGAATAACTTTAGACTCGGTCAGGAACGGAAGTAAAGCCCTTGGCAAGATGCCCATGCGGAACCTAGTAATTTTCCCCGCCATAGTTGCTATCAGGCTATTTAAGTATAATTCTTTAAGCTTCCATGAGACGGTTCTCTCATCAAACCCTCCCAAGAAGTCCATCTCATAGCCGCTGTCCTCAATACCATTCAATATGCCATCACGATAGGCTCGATAAAAAAGCTCTGTTCCTGGAATAAAAACAAGGCTGTAAGCTCGGAGGAAGAAGGGAGGTGGTAGAGTCATGAGAAGTTTTATGGTTTCCTGGAGATCTTCCCTATCTTCATATGGATTTCCAATGATGAAAAAATAATAAACCACTAAATCACGATGCCTATTAACAATCCCAGCTGCTTCTATGACACTCTGATTATTAGCCACTCGATTGAAGACATACTTCTTAATCCTGTCGCTGCCACTTTCCACTCCAATATCTATACGCCACATACCAGCATCGGCCAAGAGTGCTGCCTTCCTTTTTGTAATCTGAAGCGGAGAAGCCATACATTCAAATGGAAGACCAATTTTACGCTGATATCCCTCGGCAAACATCGCAATTTCCTCTTCCGGTCTTGCAAAAAAATCTTCATCAGTGAAATAAATATATCGAGCCTTTGTGAATTTACTTGCGCTATTAGCAACCACCTCAATGAATCTAGCTACTGACATCTTTCTGGCAAAGCGGGCTCCCGCTGCATAAAGGGATTTTAGTTTTGAATTTGCGCAATAATGACAAGAATAAACACAACCTCTTGATCCTGAAATTAGAAAATTCTCTGCTTGTCTCATGTGATAATTAGGAACAAACTTTCCTGATTCATTAATTACAAATTCTTTTTCAAAGGAAAAGTCTGGATTTGGTAAACTGTCCAAGTTATGAATTAATGGTCTCATATCGTTGAGGACCATGCGATTACCCTCCCGAAAGCCTCCATTTAGGAT
>JAOAFQ010000201.1 GCA_026416195.1 Candidatus Aminicenantota bacterium
CCTATGAATATGCCTGGTATCAAATAGGTTATTCTTATTCGAAACAGAAAAAATATAAAGAAGCTATTGAGGCCTTTAAGAAATTTGTTGAGCTTGTGCCTGATTCTTATGATGGCTGGTTCAATATTGGGGTAAGTTATATGCTCCTTAAAGATTTCAAAAATGCTCTTGGGCCACTAGAAAAAACAGTCGAATTAAAGCCAGATTATGGAGTGGCCCTTTATAACTTAGCCATTGTCTATCTTAATCTCCATGATAATTTAAGCGCGAGGGAGATTTATAAAAAGCTTGTCTCGGTTGATCCTAGTTTGGCTGAAAAGTTGAAAAAATTTTTACGATAGCTAAAAAAGTAATTTCCAGAGGAAAACACCTAATAAAGCTAAATTGACGCGAAAGAAGCTAATGTGCTATAAATAAAGTCTAATTCTAAGCGGGCAGGTGGCGGAATTGGCAGACGCACTAGGCTTAGGACCTAGTTCCTGAAGAAGGAGTGCGGGTTCGAGTCCCGCTCTGCCCATTAACGCCTTTCCCCTAATTAAAGGGCTCCCGAGAGTTAAAGGATGAAAGAAGAAGAATTGTGGTTTAAGGATAAAGTTAATGAAATTGGACCAAATTCCAAAGAAATATCTTTCGAAATACCGGTTGCTGTAGTTCAGGCTGAGTATGAAAAAATTCTTGATTTTTATATGAAAAGAGCCAAGATTCCAGGCTTTAGAATAGGCAAGGCTCCCAGAGATATTATCCGCCGAACCTTTGCTCTTGAAATAAAGGAAAGATTAATTGAAAATTTAGTCCCAAGAGCGGTTGAGGAAAGTCTCAAAAATCATTCCTTTAATCCAGCAGCGGAACCTATAATTCGAGATATTAACTGGGAAGAAGGACATCCCCTCACTTTCAAAGCTCAAATTGATTTATGGCCTGATTTTAGGCTTCCAGATTACCGGGCCATAAAAATTACTCCTCCCAAAAATGAAATTAATGAAGAGGAAATCGAGAGAGTTTTAAAAGAACTTCAACAAAGGTCTACTGAATATATTCCAGTTATCGATAGGGGTTTGGCCCCAGGTGATTTGGCTCTGTTGGAAATAAAAGCTAAAGACCTAAAGACAAAGAAATACTGGCCAACAAAGAAGATTCAAATTGAAGCTGGTCAAAAAGAAAGCGATCCTCTTTTAGAAGAAAATATTTTTGGATTAATACCTGGAGAAACTAGAACTTTTGTCGTCCATTATCCTCTTGATTATTCGGACTCTGCCTTAGCCGGTAAACACATAGAATACACGGTTAGGATGATAGCCTTAAGAGAGAAAAAAGTCCCAGAAATCAATGACGATTTCGCCCGTAGCTTGGGTAATTTTGATAATCTTGAGCAATTGAAGACCAAGATCAAGGAAGATCTTGAAGAAAAGAAAAAAGAGGAAAGTCGTAAAGAAGTGTTGGAAAATATTCTCGATAAACTAGCTGCGGAAGCTTCGATTCTTTTGCCTGAAGCGGCCATTCAGGCTGAAAGCCGGTCTCTTCTGAATCGTTGGCTTGCTCATCAGAAAGATTATAAATGGACTGAGGCCGAAATTGTGGCTCTGGAGCAAGAGGCTCGTCGCCAAGCTGAAAAAAAGCTTAGAGATAGGCTTATCCTCGAAAAAATAGCCCAAAAGGAAGGCTTTACCGTTGAAGCAGAAGAGGTGGAAGAGGAAATTAAGTCTTTAGCCAAGGCTAATCGTCTTTCTTTCTTTGAATTGAAAGAAAGGCTGGAGAGAGAAGGACGATTAGAAATTTTACGCCATAATCTCCTCCTAAGGAAAGTCGTTGACTTTTTGATTAAGCTAGCCTTATAATAAAGAGTAATAATCCAATGGCAATAATTCCCTTTGTGGTTGAAAGCGATGGGCGTACAGAAAGAGTCTATGATATTTATTCACGTCTGCTAAAAGACAATATTATCTTTATCGGGTCAGAAATAACTGATGAATTAGCTAACATTATTATTGCTCAGATGCTATATCTCGAGGCTGAAAACCCAGAAAAGGAAATATCTCTGTATATAAATTCGCCTGGAGGAAGTATTACGGCAGGAATTGCTATCTATGATACTATGCAATTTATAAAATCAGATGTAGTTACTATTTGTGTCGGTCAAGCAGCTTCAATGGCCGCTGTTCTTCTGGCCGCAGGGCGAAAGGGTAAAAGATACTCCTTGCCCAATTCCAGAATTATTCTCCATCAGCCCTTTGGGGGCTTTCATGGGCCTGCGTCAGATGTGGCTATTCAAGCGAGAGAAATGCTTCGAATTCGAGAGAAAATCAATGAAATTCTGGCTTTTCATACCCAGCAACCAAAGGAAAAAATCCAGGCTGATATTGAACGAGATTTTATCATGACGCCCGAAGAGGCCTTAGAATATGGTTTGATTGACCGAATAATCCGATCGCGTCGTCAAACTGAATGATATTTCAATATTTTCTGGCGAGGGCCTAGTTATTAGTGATGAGAGAAAATCATGGAAAATAAGGAAAAAGAACTCCTAAGTCCGCTCATTCGTTGTAATTTTTGTGGTCGTCAGCAACATCAAGCTAAGAAATTAATTGCCGGGCCAGGCGGCGTTTATATTTGTGATAATTGTGTTGAAATCGCTCATAGTCTTCTTCAGGCTGATCGCCATCGGGAAGAAGAAGAAAAGAGACAAAAAGCTTCTTTTCCCCCGCCTTTGGAAATCAAGAAAGCTTTAGACGAATATATCATTGGCCAAGAGCAAGCTAAGAAAAAGATCTCAGTAGCAGTTTATAATCATTATAAACGGATCAATCTGAAGCGTCAGGGGGCTGAAGTTGAGGTTCAGAAAAGTAACATCTTATTGATTGGTCCAACTGGTACAGGGAAGACTCTTATGTCTCAGACGCTAGCCAAATTACTTTCAGTTCCTTTTGCCATTGCCGATGCGACCAGCCTCACTGAAGCTGGATACGTAGGTGAAGATGTGGAAAACGTCATTCTTAAGCTTTATCAAGCTGCTCGAGGAAATATTGATAAAACTCAACGGGGTATTATTTACATTGATGAAATTGATAAAATTAGTCGAAAGAGCGATAGTCCCTCGATAACTCGAGATGTTTCGGGCGAAGGAGTTCAACAGGCTTTACTCAAAATTGTCGAAGGGACGATCGCCAATGTTCCTCCGCAAGGTGGTCGAAAACATCCTTATCAGGAATTTATTCCCATTGACACGACTGATATCCTTTTTATAGCTGGCGGTGCTTTTGTGGGATTAGATAAGATCATTAAGCAGCGAATTGGGAAAACTGCGGTGGGTTTTAAGACGGAACTAAAAAGAACAGTAACTGAAGATTTGGACGAAATTTATCGAGAATTAATCCCTCAAGATTTGATAAAATATGGTCTTATTCCTGAACTTGTTGGTCGTTTTCCAGTAGTCGCAACTTTTTCTGATTTAACCGAAGATGACCTGGTAGCTATTTTGACCAAACCAAAAAATGCCATTGTTAAACAATTTCAAAAATTATTTGAGATGGAAGAAGTGGAACTTGAATTTACAGAAGAAGCGCTTCGAGCTATTGCCCGAAAATCTTTGGAGCGTAGATTGGGAGCTCGAGGTTTACGAACGATTATCGAAGACTTAATGCTTGATTTGATGTTTTACTTACCATCAATGAAAACCAAAACAAAAATAATCATTACCAAAGAGATGGTTGAGTCCAATAGTCACAATTATGATTTTTTTGATAAAATAGCAGGAGCTTAAAATGACCATCGAAAATTATGATCAGAGTGAAGTTTTGCGTAATTTGCCTTTAATTCCACTTCGGGAATTGGTTATTTTCCCTTCGACTCTTGTTCCCTTTATTATCGGCCGCCCTTCGTCTATTCAAGCTTTGGAAAAAGCTTTGGAAAAAGATAAACTCATATTTCTTTCGGCTCAGATGGATGCCTCGTTAGATAATCCCTCTCCTAAAGATATTTATTCCATGGGGGTTATGGCTAAAATTATCCGAACTGTTCGCTCGGATGAAAAGAATATTAAAGTTATCGTCGAAGCGAAGAGAAGAGCTAGAGTTATTGAATATTTAAGTACCTATCCATTTTATCAGGTTTTAGTTAAGGTTATTAAAGAAGTTGAAGATACAAGTGGGGAAGGGAAGGAATTACTTCGCAAGGTTCTTTCCCTTTTTGAGGATTATCTCCGCCTCAGCCAGACAGCTAATATTGAATCAATTATTCCAGCAATTAAGGACACATCCCCGGAAAGAATTTCCGATATCATTGCCTCTCATCTATTCCTTCCTGTGGAAGAGAAACAGAATCTTTTAGAGACGATTAATCCCGTGGAAAGGCTTCGCCGTCTCGGTTTTCTTTTGGAAAATGAATTGCTCAAAATGCAGGGAAGATCAGCCCGAACTGAAAGAAGAAAATCATCAGGTCGAGAAACAAGGCAACCAATTTTTCCCTCAAGCGGAATGAGGAAAGAAGATCAGCCCAATGAAATTGAAGAATTACGTCGGCGTGTAGCCATGGCGAAAATGCCCCCAGATGCTGAGGAAAAAGCATATAAAGAAATTGAGCGACTGGAAAGCATGCCGCCAATGTCAGCTGAAGCTACGGTCTGTCGGAATTATCTTGATTGGCTGCTTTCCCTTCCTTGGAATAAAAAATCACGAGAAAAAAGAGACTTAAAGGCGGCAGAAAGAATTCTTAACGAAGATCATTATGGTCTAGAAAAAGTAAAGGAAAGAATTATTGAATTTTTAGCTATTCGTCAGTTAGTTAAGAATCCAAAGGGCGTCATTTTAGGATTTATTGGTCCTCCTGGAGTAGGCAAAAGTTCTCTCGCCAAATCAATAGCTCGGGCTACGGGAAGGAAATTTGTTCGTTTATCCCTGGGTGGGGTTCGCGATGAAGCTGAGATTAGAGGCCATAGGCGGACCTATATTGGGGCCTATCCTGGGCGAATTATTCAAATGATCAAGCGAGCTGGGACGAAAAATCCAGTTTTCCTTTTGGATGAGGTTGATAAAATGAGCATGGATTTTCGAGGCGATCCTGCAGCCGCTTTGATGGAAGTTCTTGACCCCGAACAGAATAGCACTTTTCTTGATCATTATATCGATACCGATTTTGATTTATCTCAGGTCATGTTTATCGTTACGGCTAACCAGCTTGAACCTATTCCCAAACCACTCATTGACCGCATGGAAATAATTAGAATACCTGGTTACACTGAAGATGAGAAACTCCAGATAGCTAAAAAATTCCTCATTCCCAAACAACTTAAAGCTCATGGTTTAAATTCTCATAATCTTAAAATTGCGGACAAGGCTATTCTTAGAATAATTAGGGAATATACTCGAGAGGCTGGTGTCCGTAATCTGGAGCGAGAAATTACGACCATTTGTCGTAAGCTAGTTAAAAAAATTGTTCAGAAAGGAAAAGATTACTGTGAGCGGGTGACTGTCAGAAATCTTGAAAAATATCTAGGGATTCCCAAATTTCGCCACATTGAGATTGATACAAAAGAAGAAGTTGGCGTCGCTATTGGTATGGCATGGACTGAATTTGGCGGTGAGCTTTTAACTTTTGAGGCAACAAAAGTTCATGGCAAAGGCAATTTTACTCTGACGGGACAATTAGGCGAGATTATGCAAGAGTCAGCTCAAGCTGCTTTTAGCTACGTCCGAAGCAAAATTTATGAACTTAATATAGCCAAAGACCTTCATAAGAATTTTGATATTCATATCCATGTACCTGAGGGCGCGACTCCAAAGGATGGTCCGTCAGCTGGAATCACTATTGCCACTGCAATTATTTCACTACTCACCGGAATTCCAGTGAATAAAAAAATAGCTATGTCTGGTGAGATTACGCTAAGAGGTAAAATTCTCCCTGTGGGGGGAATAAAAGAAAAATTACTTGCCGCCCATCGTGAAGGTATTAAAGAGGTTATCTTACCCCTTGATAATCGACCAGATCTAAGAGATGTCCCCAAAGTAATAAAACAAGAAATGACGATCCATCTAGTTGAAAACATGGATCAGGTCTTAAAACTTGCTTTGACTCGAGATCTTCCTAAGAAGGAAGAGGGAAGTGGGGTAAAAGAAAGTAGTGAGAAAGAGAGTATGGTTGTGACGTCTGAATTAGCTCCAGGAAGTAGTGAAAGCGGAGCCCAAGAACCACCTTTACCTCATTGACAAGTTCATAAGGCAATTTTCAAAGCCAAGGCTAAGAAAGTCTCGAATTGGGACTTATAAAATCTAAATAAGACTTTAAGCTCATTTTCAACATCAAAAAAAGGAGAGGTATCGACCATGAGAGAAAAAGAATATAGTTTACTTGAACTAGAGGAAAAAGATACTTCGCAACTCCAAAGAATTGCCGGACGGGTTGGAGTGCCGGAGGAGGAGGTTGAGCAGGCCGCTAATCGTCATCAGCTGATTTTCAAAATCCTTGAAGCTCAGGCCAAAAAAAATGGTCTACTTTTTTCTGAAGGTGTTCTTGAAGTTTTGGAAGATGGCTTTGGTTTTCTTCGATCACCTGAATTTTCTTATCTTCCCAGTCCAGATGATATCTACGTATCGCCATCCCAAATTAGAAAATTTCAGCTAAGGACTGGCGACACCATTTCCGGGGTAGTTCGTCCACCCAAGGAAGGAGAGAAATATTTTGCTTTGATTAAAATTGATGCGGTAAACTTTATGCATCCTGAAGTGCTCATGGAGACAAGGCACAATGTTCATTTTGAAAATTTGACCCCCCTTTATCCTTATGAAAAAATCAAACTTCAGGATGGCGACCCTAAAAATCTTAATGCCCGAATTATGGAACTTTTGACTCCAATCGGCAAAGGGCAAAGAGGTCTAATTGTTTCTCCGCCACGGGCTGGGAAAACGACCTTGTTAAAAACTATTGCTAAATCGATTGAGAAAAATCATCCCGAAATATATTTAATTGTTCTTTTAGTGGCAGAAAGGCCTGAAGAGGTAACCGATTTTAAGCGAAGTGTGCAAGCTGAGGTGGTCGCTTCAACTTTTGATGAGCCGCCCACTCGAAATACTCAAGTTGCGAACATAGTTTTAGAAAAGGCAAAGCGTCTCGTCGAAATAAAAAAGGATGTAGTTATTCTCTTAGATAGCATTACCCGATTAGCGAGAGCGCATAATGCTATTGTTCCACCTTCGGGCAAAGTACTTTCTGGCGGGATAGACGCTAATGCTCTTAATAAGCCTAAAAAATTTTTTGGTTCAGCTAGAAAGGTTGAAGAAGGAGGAAGTTTGACTATTGTTGCTACGGCTTTAATTGATACTGGCAGCCGGATGGATGAAGTTATTTTTGAAGAATTTAAAGGCACAGGTAATATGGAAATAAATTTGGACCGGCGCTTAGTCGATAAACGACTTTTCCCAGCTATTGATATCAATCGTTCAGGTACTCGAAAGGAAGAACTTTTAATTCCTGAGAAAGATCTCAATCGAATTTGGATACTTCGAAAGGTTTTAAGCCAACTTAATGAAGTTGAAGCCATGGAACTTTTGATTGAAAAACTATCTAAGACCAAAACCAACGAAGAATTTTTGGCTGCTATGAGTAAAGGCCTTTAAATTAGCCTTTAAAAAGCCTTATCTTATTAACCAACCTTCTTAAAACTATTAAAAAAATCAAATCGCAGTCAGAGAGTTCTTTTATTTAGAAGACATAGAATAATGTCGCATAAGATATATTATGTCAACTAAAAACTTTAATTTAATTAATAGTCTAAAAACATCTTTTTATTAAAAAATTTTTCTAAAGATCACCTGATTTTAGCTTAGACAATATCTCTTCTAGAATAGCTATTAATTCATTTTTAGAGACGTTTTCTTTTTTAAATTCGATTTTTAAGACATATTTTTTATCTTTTGGGAGAAAACGGAAAATAAAAGGCTTAGCTTTTTTAATTTTACCTTTTATTTGTTTTGATAATTGACGTGTATCTTCACGTTTTAAGCCCTTTTCAATAATTTGATGAATTAATTTTTCCATATCTTCTTCTTTATCAAGTTTTGCTATTTCAATTAAAGTGCTTCGAGTTAAGATTCCATGCTTTTTGCAGAGTGATCTTAAGGGAAATGGTATTCGAGAAACATTAATAATTTCAGTTATCGTAGATCGGGCTTTACCAATTTTTTCAGCTAATTGTTGATGGCTATATCCATAAAGATCAATTAAAGTTTTTAGACCATCGGCTTCTTCAAAAACATCAAGATCCTTTCTTTGAAGATTTTCTATAAGAGAAATTTCTAAGGCTTCATGATCGCTAACATTCATTTCAATACATGGGACTTCTGTTAGGCCAACATTGGTGGCAGCAACGTAACGCCTTTCACCGGCAATTATTTCGAAACGATCACCTTTTGGTCTAACCAAAATAGGCTCAAGAATTCCCTTAGACTTGATCGAAGCCATTAGTTCTTGAAGGTCTCCAAGCTCGCTTCTTGGTTGATGAGGGTTAGGATCAATCTTATTGATTGGGATTAAACGAATTCTTGGAGCTGGAGTTTTAGCGGCAATTAGCTCAACGAAATGAAAATCATGTCTCATTGAAATATTCTCAGGTAAGCCTGTTTTTCTCATTTTTTATCCTTTCTAAAATTTCTTCGGCGATTTTTTTATATTGCCATGCCCCAACTGAATCAGGCGCATAAGTAAAAATTGATTCTTTATAAGCTGGGCTTTCTTCTAATTTAACACTTTTTGAAATAAATGTTTTGAAAACTTTTGGTCCAAAAACTTGTTTAATTCTTTTGACCACATCTCTGGACAAATTGGTTCTTTTATCAAACAAAGTTATGATTACGCCTAAAATAAATAAATGGGGATTAGCTACTTTTTTTACTTTTTCGATTGTTTCCAAAAGGTCATCAGTGCCCTCGAGGCACAAATAAGAGGATTGAATAGGAATTAAAACTGAATCAGCGGCAACGAGAGAATTGACAGTAATTAGCCCAAGAGTTGGAGGAGTATCAATAATTATAAATTGATATTGCTGTCTTATTGGTTCAAGAGCGTCTTTTAATCTAAAATGGCCATCAATTTCTCCAATAAGAGTGGGCTCGAGCTTAGCCATTGAAATTTTACTAACCGCTAAATCTAGGCCAGGAATATTAGTTTTAACAATTACCGAGGTTATCGAAGTTTTAAGATTTACTAAAACATCATAGAGAGATTTTTCAAAATTTGTCGGATTATTTAAACAGGAGATAGTACTGTGAGCTTGAGGGTCAGTATCAACTAACAAAACTTTATAACCCATAAATGCTAAAGCGGAAGAAAGATTAATGGCCGTTGTGGTCTTCCCTACCCCACCTTTTTGGTTAGCAATCGTTATAACCAATCTAATCTCCCAAAAAATTTTAAAAATTTAATAGCTAAAAAAAGAAAAAAAAGCAAGAAAAAAATGTCGGCATGCCGACATGTTTTGTAACTTATTGATAATAAATGAAATAAAAAAGATTGAAGCCGAGTTAAAAAAAAATTATGATAGAGTCATCATGTCAACAGAAAAAGAAATAATAAAACTATCTAACTCTGGCTTGGCTAAAAAGATAAATTTGTTTGATGCGACTCTTTTCATCATGGGTTCTGTCCTAGGTTCGGGAATCTTTATGACCACTGGACATGTTCTTGGTTATGTTGGTCGGGAAAAATTAGCCCTTCTGATCTGGTTAATTGGTGGCTTATTTACTTTATTTGGGGGTTTAGTGCTAGCTGAGTTAGGGATAAAATATCCTAAAGCGGGTGGGCCTTATATTTATCTTAAAGAAACCTATGGAAAATGGGCTGGGTTTCTTTTTGGCTGGATATTTTTCTGGATAATTGAATGTGGCGGAATTGCTGCCTTAAGCGTAGGTTTTGCGGATCATCTCACTAGCCTTCTTGGATTAGATAATCTCCAGTTAATTCGAGTAAAATTTTTTCCCCCCTATCAAATCAATATCTTTATTTCTCAAATCATAGCAATTATCCCCATCATTTTTTTGTCATTCATCAACAATTATGGAATTAAAATGGGAATTTTAATTCAAAATATTTCAATGATAATTAGGGCCGGCTTAATTTTAGTTTTAACAGGCTATGGCTATGCCATTTTAGGCCAAAAGGGCCAAATTTCTCTTAATAATCTTGATTCAGTTCCTAAACAGATAGGCTTTGAAAATTATTTTCTAGCCATGTTGGCCACTTTGTGGACATATGATGGCTGGTATGCCGCCAATTGTACGGCTGAAGAAATGAAGTCACCTGAAAAAGATTTGCCCAAAGCAATTATTTTAGGAATTTTAGGGATAACTTTAATTTATTTAGGACTAAATTTACTCTATGTTTTAGCTCTTCCGGCCTCGGATATAGCCGGTAAAGATAGAATTGGTGAAACTGTGGCCAAGATAATTTTTGGTCCTAGATTTAGTCCACTGATAACGATTGGAATTGCTTTAACTATCTTTGGCTGTTTAAGTTCGACAATTATTTATGGACCAAGAGTTTATTTTGCCATGGCTAGGGATAAAATTTTTTTTGAAAACTTAGGTAAATTAAATATAAAGACCAAAGTGCCAAGTCAGGCTATTTGGGTTCAGGCGATACTTTCATCTTTCCTTTGCCTATTTGGGCAATTTCAATCACTTTATGAATATGTTGTTTTCAGCTTAATCCTTTTCTTTGGAGCTCTTGGATTAGCTATTTTTTTTAATAAAAATAAAAATAGAGCTAAAAATATTATTGGGGAAAAAATTATTAAGTTTATTGCTGGGATATTTGTTTTAAGTTGCCTCTTGATATATATTAGCTGTTTCATATGGAAAACTAAGGAGGTGTTGTTAGGATTATTAATAACCTTATCAGGCTACCCAGCTTATAAGTATTGGGAAAAGAAAAATAGTGATGAAAATATAATAAAACTGTAATATAATAAAAAAATAATTATTCATATTAAAAATTAATTAAAAACATATTTTTGAATTGATTAGTTTTAATTAGTTTTAAATTGTTTATTTAAACATGAAAGATTGAAGGATATATTAATATGAAAAAAATAAAGATAATTATTAAACCCGATAATAAAATAATATATGGCCAAAAAGGTGATAATCTCGGCCGCTTGTTAAAACAAAATGGGATTAATATAAATGATTGGTGTAACTTAAAAGGAATATGCGGCCAATGTATTGTCGAGATAATCAAAGGAAAAATTAAAGAAAAAGTAAAGACTAAAATAGGATATAATAAAATAAAGTCTAGACCAGCAAATTATACCTTAGCCTGCCAGGTAGAATTAATTAGTGATTTAACAATAAATATTCCTAATGAAACATTTATGAAGGAAATTAAAATCTTAGAAAGGGGACTAGAAACCAAATGGCCAATTAATCCAGCAGTAAAAGAATATATAATAAAATTAGATGAAAGAGAAATTAAAAGAGTGAAATCATTTCAACATTATCTAAAAAGAAAACTAAAAAATAAGAAATTATCTATTAATTGGCAAGCTCTCCAAGATCTAGGAGAGATTGTTAAAAAAATAAAGCAAGAAAATAATCAAGAAAAAAAGATTAGCTTAATTATTTACGAGAATAAAGAAATATTAAAGATTGAAGAGAATTTTAAAACAAAAAGTTTAGGTTTAGCAATTGATTTAGGAACAACAACGATTGTTGTCGAGGCAGTCAATTTAAAAACCGGCGAAATTATCGGTAAGGAAAGCGATTATAACCAGCAGGTAAAATTCGGAGCCGATATTCTTTCAAGAATTGCCTTAGCTTGTTCAGATAAATCTAAATTAAAAGAATTAAAAGAGGTCGTAATCGAAGGGTTAAATCAACTAATAAAGAATTTAGCTGAGCGATTAAAATTAATGCCCGAAGATTTTTTAGAAGCTGTAATTGCTGGTAACACGACGATGAATCATTTATTATTGGGTTTGCCTGTTGATTCTCTAGCTCAAGCGCCTTTTTTATCTCTATTTTCCTCAATTGCTCCCCTAAAAGCGGTTGAAGTTGGCCTAAAAATAAATCCAAGAGGACGAATTTATTTGGCTCCAAATATCCAAGGTTTTGTTGGCGGTGATATTTCAGCTGGTCTTTTAGCTACAAATTTCTTTGCCTCCACAGGTCCGTTAGCTTTCATCGATTTAGGTACCAATGGGGAAATTGCTTTAAAAAATAATAAGCATATTATCGTTACCTCGACGGCAGCCGGTCCAGCCTTCGAAGGGGCAAGTCTAAGTTGTGGTTTACCCGCCATTCCTGGGGCTATCAGCCGAGTTAAATTAGTTAATGGCAAGAAACAAATAGAAACAATCAATAATTTGCCAGCCAAAGGAATCTGTGGTTCAGGTTTAGTCGATTTGCTGGCTATTTTTCTTCAACAAGGAATAATCGAACCATCCGGAAAAATAGCTCAAGGGAAAGATAAAATTAATCTCTTAGAAAATATTTTTCTGACTCAAGAAGATATTAGACAAGCTCAGCTTGCCTGTGCCGCTATAAAAGCTGGTTTGAAACTTCTTCTTAGGATCTTAAACCTAAAACCCCATGATTTGAAAGCTCTTTTTTTGGCTGGTGGCTTTGGCCAAGAATTGTCTATAGAAAATAGCCAAGTCATTGGACTTATTCCTCATCTCGATCTTGAAAAAATCTTTTTTGTGGGAAACACTTCCCTGGCAGGCGCCAGTTTACTCTTACTTAATCAGCCATCCAGAAAAAATCTTCTTTCTTTTCTTAAAAGAATTAAGTATATTTCTTTAGCCAATCAAGAAGATTTTCAGACTTATTTTCTCGAGGCCTTGAGGTTTGAACCGTGGCCCTAAAATTGAGTTGAGAAAGGAGGCTTATGGAAAAAGAAAAAATTTATTCTCTCATGTCTCTGGCAATCATTGAAGGTAATCAAGAGGAAGCAATCCGTTTAGCCGAAGAAGCTCTAAAATTAAATCTTGACCCGACCGAAGTTATCGAAAAAGGTTATATTCCTGGTATTCAAAAAGTTGGCGACCTATGGGAGAAAGGCGAATACTTTCTCCCTGAATTGATTGCCTCTTCTGAGGCGATGAAAGCAGCCATGGCTATTCTAGAACCAGAAATTAAAAAAAGAGATAAGGGATTAAAGGCCAAAGGCAAAGTAGTAATCGGGACAGTCGAAGGTGACATTCATGACATCGGCAAAAATATCGTGGCCTCAATGCTTCAAGCTTCAGGTTTTGAAGTTCATGACTTAGGAGCAGATGTAAAATTGGAAAAATTTATCGATAAGGCTGAAGAAGTTGGGGCCGATATTATTGGACTTTCAGCTCTTCTGACCACGACTATGATTGGCCAAAAAAAATTAGTTGAGATTTTAAAAGAGAGGCAATTGCGAGAACGTTATAAAGTTATTGTTGGCGGAGCTCCGGTTACGGCTGAATGGGCTAAAAGCATTGGAGCTGATGGATATGCTGAAAATGCGGTAACTGCCGTTCATCTCGTTAAGGAACTTTTGGGCCAATCTAAAGGGAGATAAAGCGATGATTTCGCCGATTAGACCAAAAATAAATCTTTTAAGTCCAGAATTAGTTACCAAAATAATTGATGAAGCCATCCTTCTCCTCGAAAAAGTTGGCGTCATGGTGGAAAATGAGGAGGCTCGCTCTTTGCTGGCTCTAGCCGGAGCCAAAGTAAACAAAGATAATCAACGTGTTTATTTCCCTGATTTTTTGGTTGAAGAAAGTTTAAAAAAAGTACCCAAAGTCATTTATCTCTATGACCGAACAGGTGAAAAGGCTTTTACTCTAGGCGGGGATGAAGTCCATTTCAATCCAGGTTCGGCCGCTATCACCATTTTGGATTCGGAAACACACTCCCTCCGACCTGCGGTAACTTCTGATCTTGTAAAATTAAGTCAATTAACCGAATTACTTTCTCATCTTGATTTTCAGAGTACGGCTCTCGTTTCTTCTGATGTCCCGCAAGAAATGGCTGATAGTTATCGGCTCTACATTGCATTGCTCTTTTGTTCTAAACCTGTGGTCACGGGCACTTTCCGGGTCGAAAGTTTTGAAATAATGAAAGAAATGCTAGTGGCGATGCGAGGGAGCCAATCTCTTCTTAAAGACAAACCCCTAGCTATTTTTGATGCTTGCCCCTCCCCTCCTCTCAAGTGGAGTGATCTTACGGCTCAAAGTTTAATTGATGCCGCCAGACTTGGGCAACCCTCAGAGCTTATTTCAATGGGTCTGACTGGGGCGACTTCGCCGGTAACCATAACGGGAACATTAGTTCAACATACCGCTGAAAATCTTAGTGGTTTGGTTATAACTCAATTAGCTCAACCTGGAGCGCCGGTTATTTTTGGAGGCTCTCCTTCCAGCTTTGATATGAGAGAGGGCACAACTCCTATGGGCGCGATTGAAACCATGATGATTGATTTAGCCTCAGCCCAAATAGGGAAAGCCCTCGGTTTACCTACCCATGCTTATATGGGCTTATCTGATTCAAAGATAATTGATTGTCAGGCTGGAATTGAATCAGCCAGTGGTGCTTTATTGGCCGCCTTGGCTGGAATTAATGTGGTTTCAGGACCGGGGATGTTAGCCTTTGAAAGTGCTCAAAGTCTTGAAAAGTTGCTGATTGATGATTCTATCTGTGGCCAAGCCTTACGTTTAATTGAAGGTATAACCCAAAGGGATGAACCTATGGCCCTATTTTTCTTTGAAGACCAAAGCAATTGGTCTAATTTCCTAAAGCATCCTCATACAAAAAAATGGTATCGAAAAGAACATAAGTTTTTCCCTCTTTTTGATCGTGCTACTTATGAGATTTGGGTAGCCTCTGGACGAAAAGATATGGCTGAACGAGCTAAAGAAGAGGTGAAGCGTCTTTTAGCATCCAGTGAGCCCAGATTTCCTGCGCCTGATATAGCTCAAGAATTAAGAAAAATAATGGAAAATGAAGCCAAGCGATATGGCCTGAAAAGTCTGCCTCAGCTTGTTTAATTTAAAATTAATTGTTTTGAAAACATAAGTCATCGGGATAAGTTGAACTTTTGGCCAATGTAAGCCGTAAGGTCCCTAAAGGAGGAAACATGAAAAAACTAATCTGGCTAATGGCCATAATTTTCTTTATTCAACCCCATTCTTTAAGTCAAATTGGGCAAACACAGAAAGGAACCGAACCTAATTTTTATACGCCTCAGGGCTTTGAACAATTAACTTCTTTTCTTCGTTCTCTTGCTGCCAAAAATGAGAAATTAGTTCGGCTGATAAAGCTTGGACAAAGCTATGGTCAACGAGAAATTATTCTTCTTGAATTATCGGCCAAAAACGATTTATCAATTGTTCCGCCCGAAAGTAGACCAGCTATTCTTGTAACGGCCAATTTAGAAGGCCTTCATTTTTTAGGAACGGAAGCCATTTGTCGTTTGGCCAAACGGCTCATTGAGGGCTATGGAAAAGATAAATTAATTACCCAACTTTTAAATCGTCGAACTATCTATCTTGCCCCTCTTCTTAATCCTGATGCTTATGCTGCTTGGTTTGGTCGATTTAAAGAAGAAAGAAAGGTTAATTCAAAACCGGTTGATGAGGATAACGATGGAGCGATTGATGAAGATGGTCCCGAAGATCTAAATGGCGATGGTTACATAACCTTAATGCGGGTAAAAGACCCTGAAGGAAATTATATTTCTGATCCTAAAGAACCGAGGCTCCTTCGTTTAGCTGATCCCAAAAAAGGCGAAAAAGGTATTTATAAAGTCTATTCAGAAGGGCTGGATAATGATGGCGATGGTGAAATCAATGAAGATCCCCGAGGCGGAGTGGAAGTTAATCGGAATTTTCCTCATGATTTTGAGTATTTCAATAAAACCTGTGGCCTCTGGCCAACCTCTGAACCTGAAGTCCAAGCACTTCTTAAGTTCATAACGGAACGTCGCCATATCGCTTTAATTTTAAATTTTTCCTCTGAAAACACCATTCTTAATTTTCAGCAAACAGGCCAAGCCAGAGTCGGGGCTGACCGAGTCCGAATCCCCAGGATGTATGCTTCCATGCTCGGATTGGATCCTGATCAGGAATACAGTTTAAAAGAAATTGCTGAAGCTCTGCGAGGCTTAGGTATAGCTAGAGGAATGGAAGTAACTGAGGAGATGGTCGCTTCTTTCCTTGGTTTAGGACCAGCGGTAGCTATTGATCGTCAAGATCTTTCTTGGTTCGAGGCCATTCAAAAAGAATATAAAGACCGCCTTAGTAAAGCTTCCATCGATTATCCTGAAAGACGCGCCAAAGGGGTTGAGAAGGGTTCTTTTGTGGCTTATGCCTACTATCAATATGGTGTTCCTGTCTTTTCAGTTGATATCTGGAATATTCCTGAACCCAAGAAACCGGTCGAAAAGGAAGTCTTAACGCCTGAAAAATTAAAGTCGATGAGTTCTCAAGAATTTATTTCTTTGGGTGAAGAAAAAATCGGCGCTTTTTTAAAGACCCATGGGGTCCCAGCCTCCTTAACGGCCTCTTCTCTTATTGAAATGGTGAAATCAGGTAAATTGACCCCAGCCAGGATAGCTGAAATGATGGAAAAAATACCCGTCCGACCTATTTCATTTGAAGAAGAGCATCCAGAAGCTTATCTTTTATCTTGGTCAGACACAGCTCTAGCTGGAAGAGGATTTGTTGAATGGAAATCGTTTAAACATCCGACTCTAGGTGAGGTGGAAATAGGCGGTTTTATTCCCGGAATAAAGTTACTTCCGCCCATTGATTTGGCTAACAAGGTCATTGATGTCCACATCGATTTTTATTTGGATTTGATGCAACGAGTTGCCGAAATTCAAATAAAAGAAATTAAGTCTAGGGTTCTTAGCGAAGGTATTTATGAAATTGAGGTATGGCTTACTAATCCAGGCTGGTTCCCTACTTCCACCGCCCAAGGAAGAAGGGCATTGACCTCGTGGCCCATAAGAATCAAGCTGAATCTGGACAAGGAAAATGAAATATTTTCAGGTCAATCCGTAGCTCTTATTCCTTTTCTCAACGGAAGTGGCGAAGTCAAAAAGGTAAATTGGGTAATCAAAGGAAAAAAAGGAAGCAAAGTTTCAGTAGAGGCCGCTTCACCCAAATTGGGAAAGGCCTCAGCCTCAATTATCCTTCCTTAAAGGAGAAGACAATGAGCCTTAATTTAACCAAGAAAATCTTTAAAAAAAATATTTACTCAAAAAAGGCTGAGATAAAAAAAAGAGAAAAGGTAATCAGGCGATTTCGACCTCTAATCTTCAGGTCCTTACTATGGGTTGTTCTTCTTTTATTTTTCCCGTTATTTCCTTTCAAGTTGTCGTTGGCCCAGTCTAAGAC
>JAOAFQ010000215.1 GCA_026416195.1 Candidatus Aminicenantota bacterium
CAGAATCCTGGTGGGACCTGGCGTCCAGTGGATAATAACACGACGGTTGGAACCTATACGGCCTCAGGCACTTACAAGAGAGTAACGAGCATTGCTAATCTATCCCGCACTTTCCAAATTTCGCTCCGTTATGGCTTTTAATATCTGAATTTTTTTCAAAGGAGGGGAGAGAGTTCTCTCCCCTCTACCTTATCCTAATTCTAAAGAAAAAAATTTCATTTTTTTCTAATTTTATCTTTTATCTTTCAGTTTGTCGGAGCAGATCTTAAGAAGGGAAGTCAGTCTGTCTTTTTCTTCCTTAGACAAATTTGGATCTGCCTTTGTTTGATAGGCTTTTAATAAAGAAAAAGCTTCCTGAAAGTTGTTCTTTTCCATTTGGGCTAAGCCCAAATAATAATAGGCTTGAAGTAAGTCTGGATTAAATTGCAGAGCCCTTTGCCAACAATTAATGGCTTCGTCGATATTGCCCATAAGACGATAGGTTAAACCTAACCCATTATAGGCTTGAGAAAAATTTTGATCTATCTCAATCGCCCTTTTAAATTTTTCGAAGGAGTTCTGCAAAGCTCGTTGATCATTACTTTTAAGAAAAAGGGAAAGGTAAGCCCACCCCATATTGGCATAAAGGGAAGGATATTTATCATCTATAGCAAGAGCTAAGTCATAGACTTCGAGGGCTTTCTTTAAGTTTCCTTGTTGAGCATAGGCCAAACCAACTAAATTAAGTATTTCTGGGTCGTGCACTGAGCGGTCATAAATCAGACTTTTTTCTTCAAAAAATTTTATAGCTTCTCCATATTTTTTAGCTTCAATGAGAAGATTAAGATAATTGAAGAAGAATTCATAGCTAGAGGGAATGTTGGTTAGAGCTAATTTGAGAATTTCCAAAGCTTTATTCAGGTCCCCTTCTTTTTGATAAATAATAGCCAAATTCGCATAGGCATTATCTAAATGGGGGCATTTTTTTATAATTTCTTCCAAAATTTTAATTGCCCTTTCTTTTTCCCCTTGCTGATAAAGATTTATAGCCTTAACCGCTTGATTATTATAGGGAAGAAGAGTTTTAACATCATATTCAGGACCAAAGTTTTCTCTTTCTTTCTTGGTTACTGGCTGGCTGGAGAGGTAGCCTAAGCTCCGAAGTTTTTCTATTTTCTCTCGATCAAATCTAGCTCGGGCGATTGGTTGGCCGCTCCCTGACAAAGAGGCTATAAGAGAGGTCAATTCATTTTTATATTTAGCCACAAGTCCTGACTTAAGGATGTTATTTTTTTCAGCAAAATCTCGGCTGAGATCGTAAAGTTCAGGAATCGGCGAATCGATAAATTTTAGATTATTTTGATAAAAACCCCTAATAGGAGCCCACCCCCGACTATAATAAGGATAAAGCGATTCGAAATAAATTTTTCTTTCAGGTAATCTTTTTCCTTTAAAAAGAGGAACCAAAGAAGTTCCTTGCCAATTATTAAGTAAGGCTAAACCAGCTAAGTCCAACACTGTTGGTAATAGGTCGATGTGACTCACCGGGACATTTATTTTTCGAGGTTTTATTCCTGGAACAATCATAATCAAAGGGACCCAAAGCGTTGAATTATAGGCCAAAAAACCGTGAGTTTCTTCACCATGCTCACCCAAAGATTCACCATGATCAGAGGTAAAAATGATTATAGTTGAATCGCGATAAGGTGTTCCTTCCATCAAATCAACTAGTGGCTTTAAAGCAAAATCGACGTAAGCTACTTCGCCATTATAGGGATCATTAATAAATTGAGACCTGAAAAGCTCAGGTGGTTCATAAGGATCGTGAGGGTCGTAGCAATGAATCCAGAGGAACCAAGGAGAAGCCTGTTGCTTGAGCCATTGGATAGCAGGTTTGATGACCTCTTCAGCTCGTCGTTCTAAATTAACCAGCTTCTGACCGTGACTGCGGGAATAGTTGTCATCATAAAGATCAAAGCCTTGGCTAAGGCCAAAACGGCGATCAAGAAGATAAGAACCGACAAAAGCAGCGGTCCGATAGCCTTCTTTTTTTAAAATTTCTGGCAAAGTCAAGAAGTCATCGGCCACGATAAAATTTAAGTTGTCGTGAACTCCATGAAAGGGAGGCGTCATTCCAAGGAAGATATTGGCATGGGAGGGTAGAGTGGTCGGGGTATGGGCGAAGGCTAGACTAAAAAGAAGGCCGCGCTGGGCAAGACGATCAATATTAGGGGTTAATGGCCTAAGACTTCCATAGCAACTGAGGCGATCGGCTCTCAAGGTATCGATGGTTATTAAAAGGATGTTTGGTTTTTTTATTTCTGGAAATAGACTTGTTTTTAAAAAGAAAAGGCAAAAAAATAAAATTAAGCAAGTTAATTCTCTTCTTAGATTATTCTTAACTTTAGCCGCTTTTTCTTTCATCTTAGGGTTAGGTTTATCTTTTGTTCTTTCCTCTAATCATATTGCCAGATAAAGGTAAGGATGGCAAGCTTCTCATGCCTTATCTTATTTTATTCTAAAAAATTGCGGTTGGTGATGGTTAGGTTTAAACCTTTCATTGCCGACGCAGGGAATGGTTGTAAGGAAAAGGCTAGAATTTATGGTTTAAAAGATGATTATTTCGATAATTTTCGCTCACGATTGACCTACGCGTTTTAGAGAGAGAAAAGGCCTTCCAGAAGTTTTATCGCCCGCCAAAGAAACTAGCTTTACCATCTTTGAGGTTGGAATTCTTGAAGGTAAAGGATCGGCCTTAAGCAGGTCAGCTTATCCAACAAAGGAAGCTCGAAATTATGACTGGAAAAGTCTCTATCGCAACCAAAAGAATAATAGCGTAAAAATTAATTTAATTGAAGAAATTGACTTCTTATGAATTGAGGTAAATCATATGAAGAAGGGAGAAAATAAAAAGGAATAAGGGCTATGAAAATTAAATCCATTTATCTTCGCAACTGGCGATGTTTTTCTTCTGCTGGTTTTCCAGTCAAGTCAAGGTTGATCATTACGGGGCCTTGCGGTTCAGGTAAAACTAGTCTTCTAGAGGCTATTTGTTTCTTGCGTGACTTAGCCAGAGGTCAGAGTCTGGAGGAAGTAGTTGATAGAAGAGGTGGGTTATCCCATTTGCGTAATCTTGAGGCTCGCTATCCTGAGACTGATATTATTCTAATGCTTTATCTACGAGATCGCGAGAGAAGAGATTGGATTTACAGGCTAAAATTTGGCGAAGAAGGCTCTACTCTAATTATAAAAGAAGAACTAATCTGGAAAAATTCCACCCTGCTAATGAGGCGTCCAGACAAAGAGGATAAGAAGAATCCCATCAGAAAAAAAGAGTCTTGTCTTTCGCCTCGGCTGATCCCTGCTTCCTTAGAGCTACTAGCTAGCTTTATGAGGACTTTCCATTATGAAAATCCTTCCCCCGAATTGCTCAGAAATCAAGATTTAATTAAGCCTCAGGACTTATTGATTCGTATAGCTCAAACTCCTGACCGACTGAGAAAAATTAGGTTAAGTCGTATCTCGGAAGTTATAAAGAGGCTAATTGAGGGATTTGGTCAGCTAAAGGTAGAGAGGGATTTTTTTGGGCGATGGCATCTATCAGTTAGTTGCCAACATTGGCGGCCAAGAGTCTCTTGGCAGAGTTGGGATCAATGGCCAGATGGGGCAATCCGGCTTTTTTCTATTTTCTGGTCAATTTTAGAGAAAGATACGCCTATATTGATTGAAGAGCCCGAAATTGGTCTTCATCCTGAAGCAGTGAGCAATCTCCCAAGATTAATGAGAGAACTAACCAAAAGAAGTCATCGACCTCCCCAATTAATTATTACTACCCATCATCCTTCTATTATTAAAGATAGGCTGATCAAGCCAGCAGAAATCGTTCTCCTAATTCCAGATAAACCCGGAACGAAAGTGGCTGTTGGCTGGCCAAAAGATCTAGTTATCAATTTTCTAGAAAACAAAGCCACCTTAACTGAAGAAATGAAAGCCAGGTTGAAGGCCGAAGAACAGCCCTGTCTTCCTCTTTTTTCAGAACCGATGAGCCGAAGAAAATAAAGCGGTTGACAGAGAAGAGGTCAGATTTTATTATGTAAAAGAAAACCTTAATTTAGGTGGGTCAAATGGAAGAACGAAAAAAATCATTTTTAATTATATTTTTCAGCACGATTTTTCTCTCCTTTTTCTACCAGTCATGGTCGGCTGAATGGGACTTTGTTGAGCAGCAAAGAATTCAGGAAGAGTCGATTGTCATTAATGTCGAAGTGCCAGTTAGAGTTTTCAAAGGAAGCCAATTTGTCGATGATTTAAAGCTAAATGATTTCGAAGTAACTGAAGATGGGATTCCTCAAAAAATTGAAGCTATCTATTTAATTCGAAAAAGATCCATTGAACGGAGGGAAGAGGAAAGAGTTTTTAAACCTTCCACCACTCGAAATTTCTTTCTTGTTTTTGAAATAAATGATTTCATGCCTCGATTAAATGAGGCCCTTGATTATTTCGTTTTGGAAGTGTTAAGGCCAGGCGATAATCTCTTTGTTATGACGCCCCTAAAAAGCTATCGTCTTTCAGCTCAAGCGATGCAAGCCAGGCCCAAAGAAAAGATTTTGGAACAATTGAAAGGATTAGTTCGGCGAGATGCTCTCATCGGAGCGGCAGAATATCGCAATTTGCTTTCAGAGATGGAATCTTTAGCTAAATCTTTAGCTCAGTTGGTTTCTGGGCAGGCCACCCTGCCACCAGGAAGTCCAACCGCCCCTCTAATGATAATGGACGATTTAGATTCAGCTGGTGAACAACCCCGATCATTCGATGAACAGTTGCAGCGATATGTGGAGTTGCTTGGTCGTTTGGATAATATGAGAAAAGCGGATGAGGCCAATTTTCTCGCCTTTGCTGATTTTCTTAAAAATATGACCGGTCAAAAGTATATTTTCCTTTTTTATCAAAGAGAATATCTCCCTAAAATTGATCCCAAAATTCTTTATCAATATATTGAAATGTATCAAGATAGGCCTGATATCTCTCAAACTATAACCGGGATTATTGAGTTCTATCGTCGAGATATGAATCTGGATACCGAGAAAATCCGCCAAGCTTTCTGTGATTCTTCTATTTCAGCTCATTTTATGTTTATTACGACTTCTCGAAAAGACTTAGCTGGCGTTAGAAGCGACGAACAAGTGGATGATATTTTTAGTGCCTTCAATGAGATTGCTCGCGCTTCGGGTGGTTTTGTAGATAGCTCCTCTAATCCAGCTTCACTTTTAATGCGAGCTGTTGAAGCTAGTGAGACTTATTATTTATTGTATTATACCCCAACCAATAAAGAGAGGGACGGGCGTTTTCGGGAAATCCAAGTCAAGGTTAATATCCCTGGGGTTAGGGTAGTTCACCGGCAAGGCTACTTTGCCCGTTAGAAAGATAAGAATATTTCCTCTCAGATTAGGAAGAGGTTGAAAGTTTCGGCTGACAAGGATAATTAAGCCCTAAATATTAAAATCCCTGTCGTTTTTGAAGAAAGTGAACACGCACTATCCGTTTTATTCGCCATGAGAAATAACCAAGTTTGAGACGTTTCCCTTGTTGCCATGGATTTAGAAAGATTAAAAGTTCAAGCCTGCGAACATCTCTGGTTCCTTCTTCGGCAAGAAATACTGGCTGATGAAGCCGGAATTTATTGGCGAAAAAACGGCAGTCGGTGGAAAGCATTTTCCGCGGGGGGAGCAAATATAGAGCGATGGCTAAATAATCAATGGGTAAAAATTGAAGAAGTTTTTAATCAGCAACAGATTCTTAAATTTCAAGACATTTCTTGCGGGCATCTTCTTATCTGTCCTTTAAAAATTGTGTCTTTTCAGGCCCTTATACTTTTTCACCGGCAAGCAGAAGCTTTTAGCTCTTCTGAGCTAGAAGCTGTAAAGTTATTAGCTGGAGCTATAGCTTCTTTTTTAAGCCAGTTTTCTGGAGTTGAAATTTCTTCTCGCTTTGATTCTCCTGATGATCCTTATCTTGGGGAATTGATTATCGGGGAAAGCGAAGTCATTAAAAAGCTGAGAAGAATTATTAATCAAATTAGATCAAGTGATACTCCTGTGCTTATTGTTGGCGAAAGTGGCACAGGCAAAGAACTTGTGGCCAGGGCAATTCATCAAGTTAGTCCCCGCAATCGATCACCCTTTGTCGTCATCAATTGTGGAGCTATTCCTGAGCACTTGCTTGAAAGTGAACTTTTTGGGCATGTTCGGGGTGCCTTTACCGGTGCTTTGCGGGATAAGCCAGGTCTAGTTGAGGAAGCTAGTGGTGGGACTCTTTTTCTAGATGAAATTGGGGATTTAGCCTTCCCTCTTCAGGCCAAAATCTTACGTCTCATTCAAGAAAAAGAGTTTCGCCGCGTTGGCGATCTTAAAATTCGCCAGTCCGATGTTCGTTTTATCAGCGCTACTAATCGGCAGCTAGAAGAGGAAATCAAGTTAGGGCGATTTAGAGAGGATTTATATTATCGACTGAAAATTATTACCTTAGAATTACCTCCTTTGAGGGAGAGAAAAGAAGATCTTTTAATCTTGGTTAATCATTTCTTAAAAATTTTCGGGCCGAAATTCGGAAAACCGCAAGCTTTCATTACCCCAGAAGCCCTAGAAAGACTTTTAGATTATGACTGGCCTGGCAACATTCGGGAACTGCAAAACGAGATTCAACGAGCTTTAATTCTTTGCGGTCCAGACGGCGTAATTGAGGAGAAAGATCTTTCTTCTAAATTTTTCAAATCCAAGGAGACAATAGCCCCTAGAGGAGAAAATTTTTTTAAGGCGAGGGCTGACTTTGAGCGAAGGTTCCTGAGAACAGCCTTAGCTCGATATAATTATAACCGAACACGGACAGCCGATAGTTTAGGGTTGAGCCGCCAAGGCTTAACCAAATTGCTGAAGAAACATGCCTTGATTGATTGTAAGAATTCAGGAACAAAAAAATAGCCCAAGCTTTTTCCGTCAAAGATCAATTCAATTAATCAAAATCAATTTATTGGTTTTATTTGGGATAATTTCGCCGGAACTAGGTTGAAGCAATCAAGGCCTTGATGGCTTTTTTTTCTTTTGTTAAATTAAGCTTACCATGATTAAAGAGAAAGAAAATATATTTGAGATTGTCTGCCCTCAGTGTGGAGCTTTTATCTGGATCGATGGCTCTTTAAAAAGCGTGATTAAAGTCGAGAAGGGTCGAAAGAAGAAGGAATCGCTCGAAGATTTGTTGGCTAAAGAGAGGGAAAGGCAAGCTGCTTTTGATCGAAAGTTTGAAGCGACGGCCGAATTAGAAAAGAAGAAAAAAGAAAAAGCCAGAGAAAAATTTGAAAAGGCTCTTGAGCAGATGGAAGATGATTAACTAAACTGAAAATACTTAATTTTAGCTTTAGAAAGAATGCCTAAAATAATTTTCTGCAGCTATTAATTTTCAACTACCAGGCAGGGTTTCGTCTTCTCGAATACGCTTCGCCATCGTTAGACCGGTGAAGCCAAAAATAGCCAAAATTATCACGGAAAAATAATTCATGAAAGCCCAGGGCAAATAAGATAAAGTTGGGACTCCGAGGGTGCCGGTGATGTAGACTCCAGCCATACTCCAAGGTATCAGAGGGACAATAATTCCTCCACTCTCCTCAATGATCCGACTAAGATTTTTGGCGGCGAGATTTTTTTGTCGGTAAACAGGCGCCAAAAGCTCTCCAGGAATAATCATAGAAAGATAAGAACTACCAGTGATTAAAGCTGAAAGAATTGCAGTGGCAATGGTGGTTAAAACTAGGCTCCAAGTTTTAGCCACAAATTTCATAATCCTATTAAGGAGCGTAGCCAGCATCCCAGTTCGCTGCATGATGCCGCCAAAGCTGAAAGCTGTAAAAGCCACAAGTTGCGTTTCCATCATGCTCATCAACCCGCCGCGAGAAAGGAGACGATCCACTGTTTCGATTCCTGTCTGAGGTTGGTACCCACTATTGACCGCCGTGGCGATGGTAGTCAGTGAAGCTTTCTGAAAAATAATGGCTAAAATAGCAGCAACCACCGAGGAAAGAAGCATCCCTGGAATCGTCGGTTTCTTCTTTATGGCAAAATAAAAAACAATAACCAGGGGTAAGAGAAGAAAAAGATTAAAGTCGAAATGTTTTTCCAAAGTCGAAAGAATCAATTCCATGGAGGCTGAGCTTACTTGTTCCGCTTTATATTGAAAGCCGATGAGAAGATAAACCAAAAGACCAAGTAACCAAGCGGGTCCGCCTGACCACATCATATGTTTAATATGATCAAAGAGATTTGAGCCAGCAACAACGACCGCGAGGTTAGGAATGTCAGAAAGAGGCGACATTTTATCTCCAAAATAAGCCCCGGCAACTATAGCCCCAGCAGCAGGCCCTAGAGGGATGCCTAGCCCGAGAGCGATGCCCATAAAAGCGACGCCAATAGTGCCAATTGTTCCCCAGGAAGTTCCTGTGGCCATCGAAGTTATAGTACACACCAGACAAGCTGTAAAGAGAAAGAAATGCGGCGAGATGAGTTTAAGGCCATAATAAATAATCATGGGAATCGTTCCCGAAGCAATCCAACTGCCAATTAGCACTCCCACACAGAGCATAATTAGAATGGCCGGCATGGCTTTGCTAATACTTTCAACGATTCCTTTTTCCATTTCTTTCCATGGATAACGAAGGATCATTCCAAGACAGCCAGTTATAAAAGCAGCTACTATGAGCAGGACTTGAGGCCTTATCTTATAAAGCCCATAGCCTACAGCGAGGAGAACGGCCATGGCTAGTACAGGTATTAAAGCTATGGTAAAACTGGGTTGACGATAAACCTTTTCCTTCATAGCGTTTTCCCTTTGTTTTATTTTTATTTAATTAAATAAAGGTGCTTCGGGCTAAGAGTTTACCCTGATAGAGCATCAATTTTCCTTTAGCCATAACCAATTCCAAATCAAGCTCCTCGTTGATCATAATCAAATCAGCATCAGCCCCAACTTGAAGGGTGCCTTTATTTTTAAGCTGATAAACTCGGGCCGAATTTGTTGAAAAAATTTGGGCTGCTTGGTCAAGGCTAATTATTTTCTTTTTAATTAAAGTTTGAAAAGATCTAAGCAGGTTTTTTGGCGACGCAATGGTTAGTCCATAAAGTCGACCTTGGGCGTCAAAAACAGGTAGGCTACCATTAGCATCAGAGCTAATCGTAATTCTTTCAAGAGGAACTTTTTTTTCTAAAGCTAAAATTAAGGCTTCTTCAATTAGAATATCCTGAGAATCCATTATCTCTTGGGGTAAGGCAGTCAAGTCAATTGTTCCGCCTAAGCGAGCAAATTCAAAAGCTTCAAGAAGCAACTCTTTGTTTCGGTTGACATGGGTTGGGACAATTTGGCCAATAGGAATTTCTGTCTCTTTGATCAACCGCCAAATCATTTCTAACCGACGTGTTCCATCCCCCATATGAATATGCAGAATACCTGCTTTTCCTCCTAGTAAACCACCCACCCGACACTCAGCCGCCAACCGGGCTATTTCTTCAAAAGAGGGCTGTGAAGAACGGTGGTCAGATAGAGCAATTTCCCCGCAGCCCACGACTTTATCAATAAGAACTAAATCTTTCCTGATTGAGCCAGTTAAATTTACTGGCGGTAAATCATAAGCGCCACTAAGAATAAATGTACTAATACCTTCGATTTCTAGAGCTCGAGCTTTCGCTAACAGCGAAGTCATATGACGAGTAATACTGTCTGTCCCCAAACAACCAATGACAGTGGTTATGCCTGCCTGAATTATCTCCTCGATTTTAATTTCAGGAGCTCTCGTTGAGGGTCCCCCTTCTCCACCTCCACCCAAGATATGGACATGAGGATCGATTAAACCGGGTAAAATGGATTGGCCAGAAGCCTCAATTTCCTGAAACTCAATTCCTTTAAGGCTAATAGAATTTGGGGGACAAATGGCCACAATTTTTTGGCCGGCAATTAAGAGATCTCTTTCCCCAAGATCTTCTGGGGTAAAAAGATGACCTTTCCTTAAAAGGTAAATCATTCTTGCCTCCACTTTAGGTGAGCTAAATTATCATGGTAGGTTGGAAAAAACAAGACGCCACCCCATAAATAAAAAATGATTAAGGTTGACGAAAAAATAATTAAATTTAAAATAAAAGACGAAAATTGAAATGGCTACCTGGGAAGAAGAGCTAAAGAGATTTGAACCGATAATCAAACGGCTAAGCTATTTAGCTTTGCTTGGTAAAAAAATTGAAGTCTGGGGCAAAGAGAATTTTATTCGGACAGGACCAAACTTAATTGTGGGCAACCATATTGGTACATATAAAGATATCGCGGTTCTTTTTAAAATTATCCCCCGACCAATTTTTTTTACAGCCAATCGCCAAATTTTTTCCCGAGAAGAATTTGATGAATTAATTGGCCGACATCTGGAGCGTCATCTTAAAAAAGTTGGTCTTTTCATTAATCTTCTCCTTGGGCCACTTAAATCACTCTTTGTTCAATACGTTTCGACTAATATTGCCCGCATTGGCACGATTCCGGTTGATTTAGTCAATAAGAAAAAAGATGCCCGTCACTTAATTGAGAATTATCTGCGTCAAGGTCGAGCTGTAATTGCCTTGCAAGGCCGAGGTCGAGTAAAACCCAATGATCCTAATCCTTATGTCGATTCTTTTAAGCCTGGGGCTTCAGCAATTATTTATAATCTCTTCTTTAAGAATGGTTTGGTAGTTCCAGTAACTCCCCTGGCTATTTATGGAACTCAAAGGCCTTTCCTTATTCCAGCCACAATCAGAGTGAAAGTAGGGGAAGCTATGTTTATTACTGATTATCTTAAAGAGAGTGCTTCAGCAACTATTGAATATTTTCGACAAGCTTTAGAAAATCGGGTGAAAAGACTTTTTTTAAGTTTGATTTAAAACCTTATCTTTCAAATCTCGCTAAAATTTCGTTATTTATTTTTTGAATTTCCTGGGTATTTAGCTTTACTTTCTTTTCTTCTTGAAATTTGGAAAGGAACGAGCTTAGCAGGAGATTACGCTTTACGGTCAAAAGATTATTCATTTCTTCTTTCAAGTTTTTTAAAAAATCGTCCCGACTGGCTTCCTTTCTTTCTAAAACTCGAAAGATGGCATAGCCTCCATCATATTCGACTGGCTCACTCACCTGAGAAAGAGGCAGGGAGAAAATAAGCTCATCATAGGGCTGACTATCCCCGATAAGGCTTAAATATTGATCTCTTTTATGTTCATTAACTGTTTTGAATTCAAGATTATTTTCCTTAGCTATTTTTTCCCAATCAGAGCTTTTTTCAAGTATTGGCCTTAACTGCTCTAATTTCTCCCTCGCTTTCTCTTTTTTCTTAGCTTCAAGCCAATCTTTCTCAACTTCACTTCTAACTTCATCCAGAGTTGCCTGATGAGCCGGCAGTATCTTGGTGAGCTCACAGATAGCCAAACCATCAAAGGTTTGAATAACTTCTGACATTTCTTTTTCTTTTAAGTTAAAGAGGGCTTTACTAATAAAGCCAGCTTGGTCTTTATCCGCGATTGCTTCTCCTTCTTTGATTGGACCAAAGATTTCCCCTTTATATCCCAATTTGGAAGCTGCGATCTCGAGGCTTTTTTCCTTTTTGGCCTCTTTTCGGAGCCGATTTAGACGGTTAATGCCTATTTCCCGAGCTTTCTGGTCTTCTAAACTGGATTTTATTTGGTTTCTTACCTCAGTTAAAGGCCTTATTCTGGATTCGCGTCTTTCAGTGACCCGTAAAAGAGAAACCCCCTCGGCTAGTTCAACCATAATGTCTTGATTTTTTTCAAGTTTTTCGATTTGTCTTTGTTCATCTGGAGAAAGCTGACGCCATTCCCATTCACCCCAGTCGCCCCCTTGAGCAGCCTTGTCATCCTTAGAAAATTCTCGAGCTAAGGCTGCAAAATCTTCGCCTTGTTTAAGGCGATCGAGTAAACTTTTAGCTTGATTGAGGATAGCTTCTTTATTTTCAGCGGTGAAAGGAAGATAAATTCGACTTACTCTGATACTTTCAGGTTCTCGAAATTGTTCTTTGTTATCTTCATAATATTTTTCAATTTCAGCCTCATTGATTGCAATTTCTTTTTTCAGTTCGCTTAGGGGCAGAAAAATTAGATAGCCCTGACGTTTTTCGGGCAATTCATAACGGGCTTGGTTCTTAGCAAAGAAACTTTGAAGATCTTCAGAAGTGGGTATAGCTTCCAAATTAACCTTATTTTTCTCCATCACAAGATATTCTAAGCGAGCCTTATCATTATTTTTTTTATAATTTTCCCAAGCATCGATTTCTCTCACAATGGCGTTGGCCGTTAATAACTGAGCCACTTTGCTTAAAAGAAGATCCTGTTTTAAAGAAGCTTCAAATTCAGTGACTGACATTCGATTTAATTCTAAGATACGTCGGTATTCCTCAAAACCGATAAACCGACCTTCTCGCTGAAAGACCGGTAGACTCATAATCCGGTCCCTAACTTCTTCATCGGTTACTTCGATTCTTAAATCCTTAGCTATTTCTAGAAGGAGGTTTTGTTGAATCAATTCTTGCAAAACTCTTTGAGGAAGACCTAGCTGTTCAATTAAATTTCGGTTGAGTCCTTTGACCTGTGATTGCCAAGACTCAATTTGTCGACGAAGGGCTAAAATGTAATCTTGAGAATAAATTTTTTTCTCGCCAACAATAATGAGAGGTTTTTCTCCACCTATTTCCAAGCGTCCCCCTCCACCCCAAACCGCAAAAATAGCAATGATAAAAGCGGCCACAACTAGCCACAAACTTGGTTTGAGTTTCTTGACATTCTTTCTCATTGCTTTAAGCATGGTTTCTCCCTTTCAGCTTAACAGATTTGGCCTTCAGCTTCTTTAAGCAATTGTCGAGCAATAACAATTCTCTGAATTTCAGAAGTTCCTTCATAAATAGTAGTTACTCTTGCCTCTCGAAAGAGCCTTTCTATCGGGTATTCACGACAATAGCCGTAGCCTCCATGAATTTGGAGGGCGAGATAGGTAACTTTATTAGCTGTTTCGCTTGCAAACAATTTAGCCATCGAGGCTTCCTTAGTATAGGGCAAATTATAGTCGACAAGAAGGGCAGCCTGATAGGTTAGAAGTCTTGAGGCTTCAATAAGGGTGGCAGCATCGGCCAACATAAACTGAATTGCTTCAAAATTAGCAATTTTTTGTCCGAAGGCCTCTCTTTCTTTGGCATAGCGGATACCCAATTCCAAAGCTTGCTGAGCTAAGCCGACTGCTTGAGCTGCAATCCCGATTCTTGAACCATCAAGAAGACGAAGGGCGATAGCTAAACCTCGGCCTTCTTCGCCTATAAGATTAGTGGCTGGAACTGGGCAGTCTTCAAAAGCGATTTGAGCGGTGGGGGAAGAATGAAAGCCCATTTTTTTCTCAAGCTTAAGGATTTGGATACCAGGCATTTTTTTATCGACGAGAAAGGCACTAATCTTTTTTTTCTCTTTTTCCGCGGAAGTAACCGCAAAAAGAATAAAAGCTTCAGCTTCACTGCCTGTAGTAACCCATGATTTAATTCCATTAATAATATAATAATCACCCTTTTGATAAGCTTTCGTTTGCAGATTCGAAGCATCTGAACCTGCACCTGGCTCCGATAGACTAAAGGCGCCTAAAATTTCGCCGCGAGCCGCTGCTGTTAAATATTTCTTTTTTAATTCTTCTTGACCATATTCTTGAAGAGCTTTGATAAACAAAGAAGAATGCACACTTACCGTTAGAGCTACCGAAGCAGAAACTCGGCTTAATTCTTCAAGAACCAAAATAAAGGAAAGATAATCGCTTTTTGTCCCACTATATTCAGGGTTGGCCGTCATTCCTAATAGGCCTAATTTACCCAGTTTTCGGAAAATCTCCCTAGGGAAATGATGTTCCTCTTCCCACTTATCCACGTAAGGCGCTATTTCTTTTTCGGCAAATTCACGAACCATTTCTTTGAGAAGCTTTTGCTCCTCAGTTAGACTGAAATCCATTTTTTCTCCTGAAAAAGGTTAGCTCTTTTTCTTGGTAGCTTCTTGCTGAAAAAACTTATAAAGACGATTAAAAGTAGTTTCGAGATCTTCGATAACAACTTTAGTTTGAGCTACTAAGGGCATAAAATTGGCATCTCCTGACCAACGAGGAATGACATGAAGATGATAATGATATACAACGCCAGCGCCGGCACATTGCCCAAGGTTCAGGCCTACATTAAATCCCTGAGGCCGATAAGTCTGACGCAGAATTCGCAGGCTCATTTTGAGAAGGTCCATCATTTCATTAGTAATTTCTGAAGGAACTTCTTCAAGTCTAGCCAGGTGGCGATATGGAGCTATCATTAAATGACCGGGGGTATAAGGATATTTATTGAGAACAATAAAATTATTTTTTCCTCTAAATAAGATTAGAGCTTGGCGATCATCGCTCAATTTAATGGCTTCGCAGAAAATACATTCTTTCATTTTAAAAACCTGACGAACGTAGGCTTCTCTCCATGGGGCTAAGAGATAAGCCTTCATGATGTAAAATTATTTTTTATTTATTAATTCTTTAAGTAATTTACTTGGACGAAAGTAAAGAACTTTTTTAGCCGGAACTTTGACCGTAGTCCCTGTTTTTGGATTACGCCCTATTCTCCCTTTCCTTTTCCGCCATTGCCAACTTCCGAAACCACGGATTTCGACTCGCTCCCCTTTGAGCAGAGCTTCTTTGATAGCCTGGAAAAAGGTATTAACTCCTTCTTCCGCTATTTTCTTTGGTAAACCAAGTTCTTCAGAGATTTTAGTTACGAGATCAGCCTTGATCATACTCCCTCCTTCTTTTTCACCTTTTCTTTAGCCAGAGGAAGATGGCGGAGTTGGTCTTTCATAATATCACCGAGAGTTAGGCGATCGTTTCTAGCTTGAAGGTATTTTTGGTATTCCATCCTTTGGAGTTCTATTTGAGCTTGACGAAAACTTAAAGAGATTTTCTTTTCTTTTGGATTCATCTTAATAATCTTAGCGAAACGTTGCTCGCCGCCAGAAAACAGTTCAAGGGGATGATCGACCCTTTTTTCATCGAGCTCAGAGAGGAAAACTACCCCTTCGATTCCTGGAGTTATCTCAACGAAAACTCCGAATTCTGCAATCCTCACGACTTTAACTTGAACAATATCGCCAACTTTATGTCGAGCGAAGAAATCTTCCCAAATATCGCCTTCAAGTTGTTTTATTCCTAAGGAAACCTTTTGTTTTTCTACATCAATATTAAGAATAACGGCTTCTACCTCTTGACCTACCTTAAGCTTTTCCGAAGGATGTTTAATCTTTTCCCAGCAAATATCAGAAATATGAATCAGGCCTTCGATATCTTTCTCTATTTGCATAAACGCCCCAAAATCGGTCAGGCTAGTAATTTTTCCTCTGACTCGACTGCCTGGTCCTAAGCGTTGTTTGAGAAGCTCAAGAGGGTGCGGTCCGGCTTGCTTTAAACCAAGAGAAATTCTTTTTGCCTCTTGATTGATATCAAGGACAACCACAGTTACTTCTTGACCAAGACTGAGAATCTTTTTCGGATGAACTGGCTTTTTTGACCAAGTAAGATCAGAAATATGAATTAAGCCTTCCACTCCTTTTTCGAGTTCAACAAAGGCTCCAAAATCGGTCAAACTGATTACTTTACCCTTGACTTTGCTCCCTAGGGGATATTTTTCGGGAACTTTGAGCCAAGGGTCCTCAGTCAATTGTTTATAACCTAAAGAGATTCTTTCTTCAGCTTCATCGAAATCGAGAACAACGACTTCAACTTCTTGACCCACAGTGAAGAGTTCGGAAGGATGACTGATTTTTCCCCATGACATATCGGAAATATGGAGCAAGCCTTCAACCCCGCCGATATCGATGAAAACGCCGAAATTAGTAATTGACTTTACTTGACCCTTAATTTTTTCGCCTTTGACTAGTTTGCTAAAAATTCTTCGTTTTCGTTTTTCTCTTTCATCAAGTAAGTATAGCTTTCGAGAAAGAACAGCCGTTTCACTCTTGCGATCAAAACGAATGACTTTAAATTTAAATATATTACCAATTATTTTATCAGGATCTTTAATTGCTCTAACATCGGCATGATTTTCAGGTAGAAAAGCCTTTATTCCGACATTAACAATAAAGCCTCCTTTAACTTTCTCCATAATTTTACCTTGAACCCATCCTTGGCTCAAATGAGCTTTTTCAAGATAATCCAGAGCTCGGAGAGTATCAGCCCGCTTTTTAGAGAGAAGCAAAGAACCGTCTTTTGGATCAATTTTTTCGAGGATAGCTTCAATTTCAGCTCCAAGTCGGAGGCTCTGAGCACTATCATCTTCAAAATCCTCAATGGGAATGAGACCTTCAGATTTAAAACCTATATCTACTAAGACATGCGAAGAAGTAACTTTAACAATTTTTCCTTTAATTAATTTTCCTGGAGTTAATTCTTTGACGGTGAATTGATAACGCTCAAGTAGATTTTCATAAGCTTCTGGGGTTAGGGGATCGTTTTTGTCGATACTCTTTTTTATCTCGGACATCTGATTGCCAACTCCTCCTGACCAGACTTTTGAAAAAAAACTTTTATTTTTATCACCGCTTCTTGGATAGCTTTAGGCGGAGTTGAGGCACCGCCAGAGATACCTATTTTTTCAGCGCCAAAGAGCATCTCAGGTCTAATTTGATCAGCTTTTTCAATAAAATAAGTTCGGGGCTGAATTCTTTTTGAGATTTCATATAATTTATTGGTATTTGAACTTGAGGTTCCACCGATAATAAAAAGGGCATCGACCTTAGATGCTAATTCTGAGGTGCTTTGTTGGCGGATTTGGGTTGATCGACAAATCGTATTATAAACTCTAAGCTCTTGAGATTTGCTTACTAAAACAGCGACAACCTGAGCAAAAAGTTCTTGATCTTGAGTTGATTGGGCAAGCACGACTCGCCGTCGCGCTGGGGGCAAAGTTAATGCTTGGTCTACTTTTTCCACAATGATGGCTCGACCGCCACTTGTTCCCCATAAAGCCTTTATTTCAGGATGATTGGGATTTCCTACAATAATTATTTCCAATTTTTGACGGGCAAGTCGAGCGGTTAATTGTTGAATTTTTTTGACAATGGGGCAGGTAGCATCAATCACTTTCCTGGCCGTTCGACTCAGGCTTTGAAGAATTTCAGGGGAAACACCATGGCTACGAATAACGACAGTCGATCCTTTTATTTGATCAATTTCCTCGGTGGGAATTATACCTTCTTTGGCCAATTCTTGGATAACGGCCGGATTATGAATGAGTTCACCCCACGTATAAACTGTTGATTTCTCTTGCTGGCGTGTTTCTCGGGCGAGACGGAGAGCTCTTTTCACGCCATAACAAAAGCCACTCTCTCGTGCGATAATAATCTCCATCGGCTGAATCAAAAGTTGATTGCATATACTATCTCAGATAAATAAATTTGTCAAATTAACTATTGGGGATTGTGAAGATAAAAGCCCAGACCTTTAATCATTAATTCAGCTGGATTAGGAATATTCTCCACTCTTATCTTTTTTTGAGGAAAAAGTTCATTGAAGCTTTCGATCAAACTTATTATGGCGGCTAGGTGTCTGGCCACTCTTTCCTTAAGAGGAATTCCGCTCTCTGGATAATTGACAAAAAGTCGGCCAGAACGAGACGCCTTAGGATAAAATTTATCCATTCCTTCAACAATAAGGGAAATGGAAGGCTTTCCTTTGAGTCGACCATGAGAAGCGTTGGGAGTTTCGAGAAGAACAGCCAAAATGCCAGCTGAATCACCCCATTCCCGATGGCTTAAACCTCTTAAATTAGGAGGGGAAGCTTCTAAACGAAGTTTGAAGCCATAGGCTTCCATGTTCATCGCCACTAAAGCGGCTAATTCAGCACTGTTTTCATGAAACACGATGGCGTTAATTACTGGATATTCTGGGGCTGATTCATGGACATCAATGCCTAAATCAATTTTTTCTTGACGGATGACCTCCATCAGACCAAAGGCAATTTTCTCGGTCAGGAAACCCTTTGACCTTCCAGGAAAACAACGATTAAGATTTCGAACTTCTGAGCCAGACAGCTTTTGGCCCCCAGGATTGATGTAAATAGTCGGATCTGGCCATTGATGAATAGGATTGGTAAGACGAGAGCCCAGGCGAAAAAATCTTTTTCCTTTGGAGGTTTCGATAAAAAAATGTTGGGGATTGCCTTCTTGAGGATCGCTGTGAGTAAATCCGCTGGCATTAGCCCGCGGAATGAGAACTATTTTTCCCTGATTAACCTTAATATTTTCAATGAGGATAATCGGAGTAATAAAGCCGGCAGGCTCGTTCGGGTGAATTCCGCCTGTAATAAATATATGACCGCCCGGCTCTTTCCCTTCAAAAATGTAAACTTCTGTGTCCCCTGCTGAATTCCGCAAAGCGGGGAAAAAATCACTAAGTTTTTTTTGGATGGTTAAAGCTGATGAGGGATAAATGGGCTCAACTTTGTGCTGCTTAAGAAATTCTTTTCCAGATAAATAACTAATAAGGCAGCTAAAAAGAAAAAGCCCCCAAGAAAGGAAAAATTGAGGTTGAGGTAAAATTGAGTTAATTTTCCTAAGTTTCATTTTTATTGGATAAAAAATAATCTGAGTAAAAAAAGAATTAAGATAAGCGCAATCGCGATCTTGTTCCAGGAAGTTTTCTCCTTAAAAAGAGCCACAATTAAATTAATAAATAAATAAAACCCCAAAAGCCAATAGAAAACTTGCATAGTTAAATCCATTTATCCAGGATTGGAGCCATCAGCAACAAAAGCAAGCCCATAGCCAGGAAACCGAAAGCTGGGATAAGCGAATGCTTTTGGATCTTAAATAAAGAAGACTCGCCTAAAATTTGAGCCGCGAAGCGAGCCGAGAAAGCCGCTGGGGGGACAAGTTCGCCAATAGCGGCAAAAGTAGAAAGGGCCGCCGTCGTAAAAAGAGCATTAAAATTAATCAAGGCTAGGATAAAGGGAACACCTAAAATGGAGGCTGAGCCAAAAGTTGAAATCCCTCCAAAAAGAGGAAGGCTAATCATCATGCCTAAGATTAAGAGAGCAGAGGGCAAAGAGAGGATGGTTACCACGACAAAGCCACGGCTACCAGTTAAAGATAGAATTTGGGTAAACATTCCTACTCCAAAAAGAATACTGAGGACAGGAAGGCATTCTTTCAAAGCTCTCTGAGTGGCTTGAAAGAAAGAAAAGGGCCGACCAGCAAGCCAACCAAAAAGACTAGCCAGAAAAAAACTACCTGGTAGACCGAGATCAGGAATTACCTGTGGCCAAAGGGAGGGAGCAAGAAAGAAAAAAATAAGACTTCCCAAAGGAACGATAAGTCGCCAGCCGTAATGG
>JAOAFQ010000219.1 GCA_026416195.1 Candidatus Aminicenantota bacterium
AGAAGATGGTACTGTCTGGGCCTGGGGACAAAATAGTGAAGGTGAAATTGGCGACGGCCGTAAGCGCACCTTCCAATCCAAGCCAATTCAAGTCAAAGGGTTGAAAGACATAATTTTTATTTCGGCTTCAACTTTCTCTTCGGCTGCCCTTCGGCGGGATGGAACAGTCTGGGTTTGGGGACGTCATCATCTTGATCAAATTGGCTCGCCCAGCGGCGCCAAGGAATATTCCGAGCTTCCGATCCAAGTCAAGGGGATACCCCCGGCCGTAGCTATTGCGTGTGGGCAGAAATATTCTTTTGTGGTTGATAAGAATGGTTTTGTTTGGTTCTGGGGATACGACCAAAATTCGCCTAAGAAAATTGAAGGCCTAAAATTGTTTTGACCCTGCTCATTTTTCGGAAAATTTTAATCATTTTTGAGGCGAGGGGAGGTCTTTTAAAGAACGAACAGGGGAATGGAAGCCGTGATTAATCATTCGCTGAAGCACCTGATCGGCTTTCTTTAGGCTAATTAATTTCTTTTTTTTGGCTTTGCTCAAAATGCCAAGTGTTCCTGTCAAGGAAATTCCCAGAAGAGCCGCCTCTCTTCTGGCAACAACGTCGTCGCTAGCAAAAACTAAACCTCGGCTTTTGGCCAAAGAGATGCTTGAGGCTTCGCCTAAACCCAAAGAAATAGAAAGGCGAAAAAAGAGGGATTTTTCTTCTTTGCTTTCAAGGTTAAGCTCTTTTAGCCAGCCTTCGTCGATGGCTTGCTGAATGACGATTAAATCGCCATATCCTCGTTGCAAGCCTCTCATGATTTCAGCGGCCACATAATTTGAGACGTAAGCTCTTCTTTCATAAAGTCGTTTGATCAGATCAAATGAGCCAGAAAGAGCAAAGTTGGAAAGGACACAGGTATCGAAAATGATTTCAGGCATTTTTTGCGTCTTGAGCTATCTCAGCTTGGTCCTGGACTAAAACAGGAATATTCATCTCTTTCAAATAAATTCTCGTGCTCACAGGATCAAGGCCAAGGACTTCAGCTAGCTTGCCGAGGCTGATTAACCCCTCCTTATAAGCGCTGAGGGCCACTTGCCGTCGCTCTTCAAGTAAATCCTTTTTTTTATAAGAAGTATCAATGGCTTCTCTGACGAGTTGGCCCAAGGTTTTGCCCTCTTTTTTGGCATATTTTTTTAACATCTTGAGTTGCTCGCCTTCGAGCATGATGTTTGTCCTTTTCATAATCGTTATCCTTATGTGTATTTATATGTGTAATATATGATTTGGCCAAGAATTTGTCAAATGTTCTCCTGTCTTTTAAAATAAGATTCAAATGCCCTGATAATGAACTAGAAAAAATGAACTAAATTTGTGAAAAGATTTGCAAAGGGGACAAAATTAAAGCGATAGATGTTATCTCTAATATGTTCATCCCTAGAAGCCCTAGGAGACAGTAGTTCTCTTTTTAAAAAGCTCTAATTGGCACAAAAAATCACCCCCAAAGAGGATTCAAAATTACTCTAATTTTGAATAAAATAACTTTCGGGTTGCTGAAAAAAGAGATATTATATCACCTGTCAAAAATGCTTAATGGAGTAAGCACCATCTCTTACCAACCAGATATTAATCTAGAAGTTAAAAAGATGAATATTTTAAAAGACTATTTACTTAATTAGGAGAATTCCTATGAAAGTCCGCTTAGAACTAGATTCGCTTGATAATAAAGGAGTAGATATTTTCGCTGGAAGGGTTGTGCGCAAAGATTTAGTCAACAATCTTAAGGGGCAATTGAATGTTCCAGCTTATGTCCTTGAATATCTATTAGGAAAATATTGCTCCTCTTCCGATCCTGAGGTAATAGAGGCGGGCCTTGAAGAAGTAAAGAGAATTTTAAGCGAGCATTATGTAAGGCCTGATCAAGCAGAATTATTTAAATCTCAAGTAAGAGAAAGGTCAGTTCATCGAGTTATAGATAAAGTTAAAGTTAGGCTCGTTGAAACAGAAGATAAGTATTGGGCGAGCCTCGTTAATCTTCAAATTGATAGGGTTCATATTGGCG
>JAOAFQ010000226.1 GCA_026416195.1 Candidatus Aminicenantota bacterium
GTAAAATAGTGGCCATGTTCAATTACGATATGACTGGCGAAGGCGATGGGGCTAATTGTGGTTTGAGTGCTGAGCCGCCTGAGTTAAAAGAACTTATTGAGAAAGCAAATAAAGAAATAAATATAGTCAGGTCAATAAGAATAATTCGTCAAGTTGGGGTTCGTTCTTCCGACTTCGCCCCTTTCTTCCGCCAAGGTATTCCTGTAGCAAGCTTTAGCTCTAATGGTCCTCACCTAGCTTACCACCAAAGTGGCGATAATCTTTACCGGATCAATCCCGAAATTATGGCCAGCATCGCCCAAGTTTCTTTTCTGGCCATCTATTTCCTGGCTGATAAATAATCACTTTCATTCTTACATAAACAGGCTAGCTAACAGAATAACTCCGATGGCTTTTATTAAAAGAAAAGAAAACGGAGAGCGACGAAAATAAGGAAAAGACCATAAAGAAACTTAACTTTTGAACCGGGCAAACTAATATTGATCTTAGCCCCAAAAACAGTTCCAAGAAGAAGCCCAATGGCTAGAAAGATAGCCATTCGTAAATCAAGGGTGCCGGCTCGATAATAATAAACGACACCTGGAAGCCCGATTGGAGGAAGGAGAGCCGCCAGAGAAGTGGCAATCGCTCTTTTCGGTGGATAATGGAGGAAAAGAACAAGGAAAGGAACAATAATGTTACCACCCCCGATGCCGAACATCCCAGCCATTACCCCTGCTAAAAGCCCAATCCCAACCAGAGCGAGAAAATGGGGGTGAGGGAGATTATTTTCATCAGGCTCGGGCTCAGGAAAATAGCTTTCACTCCGAAATCTTTTGAGTTTTTCGAGCGGTTTGATAAAAGTCCAACTCACGTATAGACAAAAAAAGGCGTAAAGCTTGCGCATCACGGCAGCTGGGAGGGCATGAGCGAGCCAAGCGCCCACAGCCACTGACATCAGCAAGCCAGTGGCTAAAAAAGCTGCGGCTCTAAGATCCAAAATACGAGCCCGGTAATATGCCATAACGCCAAAGATTCCCACTGGCAGCATAATTGCTGCTAGCGATGTCCCGGTAGCTTTGACCAAGGGAAAACCAGCAAAAAGGACAAGAGCAGGCACCATAACAATCCCGCCGCCAATCCCAAAGAGACCGGCAAAGATACCGGCAATGAAACCAATAATTATTAAAGCTAAGCTAGTCATCCCGCCCATTATATCAAAAATCGTCTAAAACTCGTCCTTGTTCTCCCAAATTGTTTTAAACTATAGTTTAATAAGGCATAATCCTTATCAATCAGGAAAATTAGCGTTAGAAAATGGCTAATGTTTTCATTTCAAAAATTGTTTATCCGGGAAAAAGCTTAGGGTATTTTGAAGGCAAGGCTATATTTACCAATGAAGGCCTGCCGGGCGAAATTGTTGAAGTTGAGCTAAAAAAAATAAAAAAGGATTACATTGAAGGTGTTACCAGAAGAATCGTGACGCCTTCACCTCGAAGAATAAATCCTCGCTGCTCCCATTATTGGGTTTGTAGCCCTTATCAGGTAATGGAGTACGAATATCAGCTTGAAATCAAACAACAGCAAATAAAAGAAATTTTTTATCGCCAACTTGGTCTTGATTTGCCTTTTCTTGAGATTATTCCAAGCCCTCTGATTTGGGGCTATCGCAATCGAGCTCACTTTCATTTAATCTGGTCAGACGAGGTCCCCTCTCTCGCCTATCATCAGCCGGGTTATTTAGAAGAATTTGTTTCTGTCGATAACTGTTTTCTCCTCCCTGAGAAAGCTAACTCCATCCTCAGTCAGGCAAGGCAAATCATTCAAACAGCCAAATTAAAGGAAATTAAGGAGATTGAGGTTCGATTCAGTTTCAGCTCTGAAGAAATAATGTTAGTTTTGTTGGTCGATGAGAAAGGAGCGCCTCATCTGTCGCCTTTAAATGACCAAAAAAATATTGCTGGTTCCATTTGCTCTTCTCCAAAAAAAGGTAAAGTTAGAGAAGAGGATGTCGGACCTGCTATTAGGAATAATTGGACAAACCTTCAAAAAATTTTTTGTTCGTCGCCTTTATCTGGGTCTGTAGTCATTCTCAGAAAAAGAGGAAAACAACGAGAACAACTTTTTTTTGGTCCTAATTTGATCTGGGAAGAAATTCAAGGAATCCGCTATGCGCTTGGACCTCAAAGCTTTTTTCAAGTAAATATTCTCCTTCTTGCTCGCTTAATAAAGGACCTTAAAGAAATTATTCCTTTGTCAGGAAAAGAACGCTTGGCTGATCTTTACTGTGGGGTAGGGACTTTCGGCTTAGCCTTAGCTTCGCAAGTGGCGACAGTCTTTGGAGTTGAACTCATGCCCGAAAACATTGCTCTTCTTAAAAAGAACTTGGAAATAAATCAAATTAATAATTTCAATTTAGCCGCTGGCCTGGCCTCAAAATTAGCTGAATCAGTTTTATCTCAAGGCCTGGAGGTCATTATCGTCAACCCGCCGCGAGGGGGTCTGGAGAAAAAAGTGATAAAAGCCCTTAATTCTTACCCGGCTCGACTCCTTCTCTATCTTTCCTGTAATCCCACGACTCTGGCCCGTGATGTAAGCAATCTCCTTCATGTTTATAAATTAAAAAGCCTTCGCTTCTACGATTTCTTTCCCCACACTCCTCACATTGAAATCTTAGCCGTCTTCGAACGAAAATAAATACTATTGAATATTTTTAATCATTCCAAGATTTCTCTTTCTGTTTTGTCTAACAAGCACATTGATTTATTCTCAACAAAATTCTCTTAAATTAGGGCTATTCCCCATAGAAGCGGAAATAAGAATAAGTAGCCAAGGGCCAACGCCCAATCTTCAAAGTAAGCCTCAAGATACAAAAGAATGAGCACTGCTAACAATTCCTGCGGCGAACCCCAAATTGCCTGCGACAATTACAACCGTCTTTTTGCTGTCTGGTGGCAAGGAGAAGGAGATGAAAGCGAGATCTGGATGGCTCTTATTCGGAATATCCTCTCATTGGTGCGGGGCATAAAAAGATATGGGTTAGTTACCATAGCAATCTTTCCGGGGTAAGCAGTTTAAAGTATGTTATTTTTAGTTTCTGACCAAGGAGAAATTTGGGGAAAGCCAATCACAATGCCTTCTCTCCAAGGCCAAATTGACCAGGCCTGGCTGGAAGTAAAATTTGTTTTAAAATGGCCAAGAAACCATTATCGACCTCATGATCCTTATATTTATTTCAACTCGGCACAGCCTGATTTAGTTCTGGCTTTTGACCGCCTTTCTAATCTTCCAGAAAGGCTTCTTCTTGGAAGGCCAATCGTTTTATAAACTTGCGATTTTATAATCTTGGAGAAGCTCTGGCCACAAGGGTTAAATTAAATGCCTAAAAACCCTTCCCTAATTTCGCCTAGCTCTTTTGAGGACATCAATCTCTCTTTTAATCCAGGGATTTGTCTCTTTCTGGAAGTTTATTAAAAATTTTAATTAAATTTAGTTGAAAGGAAACGGCCGGCCAGTTGGCCACAGGCGGCTTGAATATCCAATCCTTTGGATAGACGAACCGTGACTTTAGCCCCCATATCTTTGAGCCATTTTTTAAAAGCCTCGACGTCTTGTCGATCTGGCCGTTGGAAAGGTTGACCAGGAACTGGGCTATAAGGAATTAGGTTAATTTTGGCTCGAAGGCGATGAGCGATTTTAGCTAGTTGGGTTGCCTCTTTTAAAGAATTATTAACTCCATTTATTAAAACATATTCAAGAGTGATAATTCGACCTGAAGCTTCGGCATATTCTTCGCAAGCCGATAAAACTTCTTCCAAAGAATATTTTTTAGCCAAAGGAACTAAACGTCGCCGCAACTCATCGTTAGGAGCATGAAGAGAAAGAGAAAGATTGACCTGCAAGCCAAGGTCTTTAAGTTTTTTAATTCCAGGGACGACACCACAAGTTGACACCGTAATCCGGCGAGCGGCTATACCCAAGCCCTCAGGCGAATTCATTATTTCGATTGCTTTAGCCAAAGAAGGAAAATTATCCAAGGGCTCACCCATGCCCATAAAAACAAAATTGGTCAGAGACAATTCCAAGTCATGTCGGATAAAGAGAATTTGGCCGGTAATCTCTCCTGGAGAAAGATGACGAATAAAACCAGGCAGTCCGGAGGCACAAAAGAGGCAACCAAACTTGCACCCAACTTGAGTAGAAAGACAAAGGGTTCGCCGCTCACCTGAAGGAATGAGAACAGTTTCGATAAAATTGTTGTCTTTAAGACGAAAAACAAATTTTTGGGTTCCATCTCGCGATTGGTAACAAGTCTCAAGGTCAAAGGGGCGAAGGTCAAAATGGGCTCCAAGCTGTTTTCTCAGAAATAAAGGCAGATCGGTCGCTTCCTTCCAATCATCAAGGCCTTTTTGATAGATCCATTTAAAAATCTGACGAGCTCGATAACTGGGCTCGCCCAAAGCTTCCACCTCTCTTGATAATTCTGCTAGGCTTAAATCGCCAATAAGCCTTTTCGCTTCTTGTGACCTCATGTTAACCAAAAATTTAACCTATCTGTTCTTTTCTATTAATAGCCAATTAAAAAGCTCTAGGCCTCATTAAGTTCGCTTCTCATGATCCGTAATTTTTTTATATGGAATAGGAATATATTGAACTGAAGGCCGCTGTGGAGCAGCCTGCGGGAAAAGTTCCATCAAGGAATAAATTTCTTCGGGCATATCGCAGGTAACTGGAAGCCCCAAACTTTTAGCTTCTTCACAGGTAATAGGGTAATCATGAGTCCAGCGACCTTCGGTCAAGATGGTGGCCAATTTCTCAGCGTGTTCTCGATCTGTTCGACTGGCGATGAGCTCAGTCACAAAATTCCTCATCTGACGCAAGGCTTTCTCCGCCACATCAGCCAGAATCAGAGTTCGATCATCAATTTCACTGATTGGCTTTTCTTTAACGACTTTAAGAATCGAAGCTGCAGGAAATTCTCCCAATTGAGGATCAACTGGGCCCAAAACTGCATTGGGATCCATCACAATCTCATCAGCGGCTAAGCAAATTAATGTGCCACCTGACATAGCGTAATGAGGCACAAAAACAGTCACCTTACCTTTGTGGCGAATTAAAGCCAAAGCTATTTGCTCAGTCGAAAGAACCAAGCCACCAGGCGTATGAAGGACAAGATCAATTGGCATGTCTTCAGGAGTCAATCGAATTGCTCGAAGCACTTCCTCCGAATCATTGATATCTATATACCTCATCAGAGGAAAACCCAAGAATCTCATTGTCTCCTGACGATGAATAAGAGAGATAACTCGCGATTGACGCTTCAATTCTAAGCGACGCATCAGGGAAAGACGCTTATTTTCCAAAACTTTTCTCTGGATAGCCGGCATCAAGGAAATAACGATGAGAAAAATCCAGAATAAACTCCAGAGGCTACTCATAGCTGTCTCCATATCTTCCTCCTAAAAATAAAGATCGAATTTTTTAACCTCCATTTTTTAGTCATTTCTGTCTTATGTCATCCCTTTACTTTTTCCCCTTATATTTTCTTCCCTTCCTTTTTTTTATTCAAATTAATACCAATCTTTTTTTAAGCTCCCCTTAATATTATCAGCCTTGGAAAAAATTTATCCGAAATAATTGGGCCACCTTACTTTTTGGCTGACCGACTCATCCAAAGACAGCAAAGGCAAGGGTAATGTTTATTGAATTTGGCTATTTAAAAATAAATCTTATCTAGACGAAATAATCTAACAGAGACAAGCCTTTATTGATTAGCGAAAAAACGTTGGTGTCCTCTTTCAGAGGTGGAAGTTGAAGCCAAGGCCGAAGGCATAGGTTGACTGTTTGTAGGTTTCATCATAAGCCGGGAGTAGCGGCGACGGGGCGGCAATGCCTTTTTTAGTAAAATCATTATACATGACATAAACACCACCGAGGTCAATATCCAGCTTGGGACTCAATTTTATCCTAACTCCAGCCCCAAATGTGTTGGACCCCAAGTCAAAACTTAAGTCGCTCTGATATTTTTGACCAGCCCCAGTTTTGGTGTAGATGTATCCGGCACTTAACGATAGAGCCCGGCTGACTTCATATTCAAAGGCAAGCGCCAGGTCATAGGAATTGCCATCAAGAAGCTTTTCTTTGCCATCCCAATTGGCTTGTTTTTCCAAAAACAAAGTGTAGGAAAAAGAGAGCTTGAAAACAGGAGATAGCAAATACTCCGTCCCGACTGAAAAATTGGCTGGAATATCGTCACGCTCCTTTTTGCCGGCTGGAAACATCCCAACATCGTCTCTTGTGGGCTGATTTTCGAGCTCGAGCTTGGTATTGAATTCATAGCGAAAGCCGATTTTGAGCTTCTCTGTGGGCTCAATATGGAGACCAACAATGGGGGTTAAGCCAGAACCGACCTGCTTAGCCTCCACCCCCTTGTCGGCTGTGGCCGAGGCATAATAAAGAAAGTTAGGGTTGCCGGTGGCCAGATAAAGGGTGCTGAACGCTTGCGGGGCTGAACGCATCTGGCCGGTCCAGCCCAAAGCGGGGAATGTTGGATTAATCTGAATATTTTTAATTTCACCTTCGTATTTATTGACCGCTTGGACATAGCGAAGACCAAAGGCAGCTGAAACGACATTACTCAGCGCATAGGTAGCGTTCATCTGAAAACCATAATAAATGGAACTTCCTTTGAAATTAATTTCAGCTAAATACTTGGTCGTGGGAAGGCCTGCAGCAGTAAGCATAGCTGGTAAAGCAGAAATGGGCACCTCAAACGAAGGCAATCCCTGGCTGTAATCGGCTGAGCCGCCGCCAGCGATTGGTCCAAAACCAAAGGAGATAGCCAAGGCCTTTTTCTTATAAATAGCATAAAAATTCGGAAAAACAGGAACCCTGGTTTTGCCCAGATACTCACGATCATTCAGCAAAAGAAAATAGTTAATAACTTTTTTGTCCTGGAAGATGGTCTGATTGTGAATAGCCACATGAAATCCATCAGCCAATCGGACTAAGCCAGCTGGATTATAACAAACCGCGTCAAGGTCAGTTGAGGCATTCCGCGAAGGGAATCTAAAAAATAGGACACTCTGATTGGTATTCGTCACAATAGCTGAAAAGACAGGGGGAATAAAAAACATCGCTAGAACGATAAGAACCATTCCCTTTTTCATACAACCTCCTTCCCAAAATTAATTTTTAACTCCTAACTTCTGATCAGAAGTAAGAGCGTGGCCAAAATATACGCATTAATAATTAAAATTGCAATATTTTTTACTTTTTCCTGGGGTTGGGGACAGAAAAGGGGAAAAGAAAATCGGGCTTCGCGAAAGAAGAAAAGAAGAAGAGCAAGTAAGTTGAAGGTCTTAAAAAATAACCTTTCGCTTCGGCCAGCATTTTATCATCCAGTCCCCATTTTTATGAGTCTGACGTGAAGAGAGACGGGAGAATTGGCGGCTTGGGGACAATGAAACAATATCTGGCCCGAATAAAGGCCAGGATCAAGTCCGGCCATATTGACTTGGATAATCAGGCGAGTATTTCCATGGCCAGACATCGGCTTTACCTCAAGCCAATCATGGTTTGTCTCAGCCCACCAAAACAAAGGAAGATTTTCGGTAAAAGAAAGAGAAACTTCTTTGACTTTTTCATTTAATCTTGAAGTGGCTGAGAAAACAAAAGAAAGCTCAGTTTTAGAAAGACAGATTTTTACTTGGTGGAGAAAATCATTGGCTTTTGAACTAAAAACTCTCATTTCATTTTCATTGTTGGTGACTCGGTCGATAATTATCCCTTGATCGATCTTACTCAAGCCGCCCCGACTATTAATCATATCCCTGGCTGCAACTAGCCACTTATTTATGCCTGGAAAATCAGGATGATGCCGGTAATTATAATCTATGGGATAAAGGATGTATTTAGCCGCCCAGTAATCGAGGGCCACTGGATCTTGACTAGCTAAAAGTTGATTGGCCCGAAATGTCGTATCTGGAGGATAACCTGTTAGAGAACCATGCGAAACCCAAATGGCATCAATAATATTCAGAACGGGAGTGATAATTGAAGCGACCATTTTTCCGCAGGTTTCGCCTAGACCACTATAATGGCGATAGCCGCTATAGCCATCGCTCATTGAAAGTATCCCATAAAAATGCTTCAAGCTCGCGGTGATTTCTGAACCACCAACGTCATGATGTTTGAGGACCGGCACATTAATCAATTTGAGGTTCCGACTGTAGCCGTTTCCTCGCCAAAGGCCCTCACGAAGTTCAATCCGATGGCCTCTAGCCGTCGTAAAACAGGGATAGGAAACATCTTCATAGCGACGGTAGCCATTGGTCGTGTGATCATTTGGTCCAATGAAAATACCGCTAAAGGAATCAAGAAGAAAAGAGCTAACTCGAGGATCATTAAAAATATTGTGGACAAGATATAAAAAACTATGCTCTTTATTATTAGCGTTAGCCTGAATACTCGAGTCACCGTAAGCTGCGCTAGTATCACAAGCTAAACTCCCTCGTCCTTGCCCGTTCTCAAAGATGACGACTTCCCCAGTAAAGCCATCGGGATGATCCAGGATTCGTTGAATTAAACCACGGACGAGATCACTATTTGTACATCCTCGGTATTTCCACTGGGCGTTAACTTTGATGAGAACGACATCATCTGAAGCAATCAAGCCCTGAGGACCAGCAAGAAAATGCTCCTTTTGGGACCGATAGAATTTAAGACCTGATTCAGCCATCAGATAAAGAAGGGAATCAAGACCAAGATGAAGGTTAGGATTTAAGGGATTATAAAAAGGCTCGTTGGGAATATCCTTGATCCAATAAAGATCATTAAGGATTTTAGAAGGTTGCAATCTCGTCCAATCTTGGCTGATTGCGAAAGGCGAAAAAATTCCCCCAGCCAATAACCTAAGGAAATCGCGTCTCGACCAGCCCTTATCCGGAGTCGAAATCAACCATTCTTCTGGTTTTTTTCTTTTGTTTTTCATGGTTACCTCAGCTTGGATATTTTATTTTTTATATAAAAAAATATCAATTTCTTATTTTACCATATGTCTATAGGAAAAGATGATATTTAACCAAAATAAAATAACCACCCGAGGAAAATAGCTGCTTGAGGTAATTAGGCAATTCCAGTCTTGACTGAAAATAATGTGGATTCTAAAATGATTCGAAGGGGAAAAATTAAATTCCGATGAAGCGACTTCTGAGTGGCGGATTAATCGCTTATTGGCTCCTGATTTCTCCCCTCACGGCGGCTAAGGAAATCAGGCTGAAATTCTTTATCATTTCCCATGGCGGGGCAGCGGATCCCTTTTGGGCGGTTGTCCGGAAAGGAATGGAAGATGCCGCCAAAATTTTAAGCCAAAGGCCTGACCTCAAAGTTGAAGCCATTTATTATGGTCCGACTGTGGCTTCACCAGCTGAAGTAGTCAAATTGTTAGATATGGCTTTGGCCGCCAAACCCGATGGTCTCGCCGTGACCATAACTGATGCCCAGGTAGTGGATGAAGCTCTCAGAAGAATAATTTCAGCAGGTATCCCAATTATCGCCATAAATGTTCCCGATCCACGTTCTCCCTCGGAAAAAATTCCTTATCTCTGCTATGTGGGTGGCGACGAATATTTAGGCGGGGTAAAAGCGGCCGAAAAATTTCTCGAAATAGCTAAAACTCAAAAAATCCAAATTAAGCGGGCTCTTGTCGCTCCCCAAGAGGTTGGTCATGTCGGACTAGAGACCAGAGCTAAAGGTTTCCTAGATATAATGAAGTCTAAAGGCATTCCAGCGGATAAAATCCAAATTTTTGGAGAAGACCCAACTAAATCGGTAGAAATTTTAAGAAGTTACTTTGTGACTTATCCAGAAACAAACGTAATCTTTACTTTAGGCCCAATGGGGACTTTAGCCGCCATGACTTTTCTCACGGAAAGAGGTTTAGCCGGCAAAGTTTTGCATGGAACCTATGATCTTGATGCTGTAACAATTGAGGCCATTAAGCGAGGCCTAACGTCGTTCGCCATTGTCCAACAACCATATCTTCAAGGTTATCTCCCCATAACTTTCCTAACCTTATATAAGCTTTACGGACTTATGCCCATCAACGACATTCTTACTGGCCCTATGTTAGTCGATAAAAAAAATATAGATCAAATGGAAAAATTTATTTTTAAATGACTAAATCTCTTTCGGACCCAGAGTTGAAATGACCAACAATGAATAAAAAATGGATTGGGAGAAACAAATTTGGGCGCAAACCAGAGTTTGGAGCTCTAGTCGCTTTCTTAACGATTGGGGTAGGTTTTAGTCTCGCGGCCAAAGGATTTTTTAGTCTAGCCACCTTAGCCTCGGTTTTAACGGTCGTGGCCGAATTGGGCATCGTGACTCTAGGGATATCTATTTTGATGATTACAGGCGAATTCGATTTGTCGGTTGGCTCGAATTTAGCTATTAGCTCCATCGTTGCTGGCCGATTATTACAACAAGGTCTTATTGACATCATCGCCATTCCAATAGCCCTTCTTTTCGGTACTTCTCTTGGCATTATCAACGGACTTATTGTCGTAAAAACAAATATTCCTTCTTTTATTGCTACCCTCGGTACAATGATGTTTTGGCGAGGCATTATTCTGGCCCTGACGGGCGGCCATCCAACTATCCCCTATTTCGGCCACTCCCTAATTTTCCAAATTTTGAACAGCCGGACAATCCTAGACTTTCGGACCTCTGCTTTCTGGTTTGTAGGCCTTTGTTTGATTGCCCATGGGGTAATTTCTCGCACCGCCTACGGCAACTGGGTTTATGCCATTGGAGGTAACAGAGAAATCGCTTACACCTTGGGCCTACCTGTCAACAAAGTTCGTTTATTCAATTTTGCCTTTTGCGGAATGATGGCTGCTTTGGCGGGCTTAATGCAGTTGGCTCGCTTCCAGTCTGTTGATGCCTTAAGGGGTCAAGGCTTGGAGCTGGAAGCCATTGCCGCTTCCGTCATTGGTGGGGTTTCATTGCGGGGAGGGTTAGGGAGTGTTTATGGTGCCATCCTTGGGGTTCTTATTGTCGGTCTGGTTCGAACTGGGTTATTAATGGCTAAGGCCCCACCTTATTGGTATCAAGCTTTTGTCGGGTTGATTTTAATTATCGCAATGATTGTAAATCGGCGGATTCAGGCAAGTCAACAATGAAAGCTTTTTACCTTGGAGGTAAGGTCTGGTGATTGAGGAAAATATTTGGGCTATTTGGGCAAGAAACAAAAGCTGCTTTTAAGGGGCCATGAATCAGGGAGGTTAAATCCGTTTATGGCTTTTCCCTTAGTTAAAATGGTGAACATCTCGAAATCATTTGGAACTGTTCAGGCTTTAAACCAAGTGGATTTCGAAGTTGATTATAAAGAAGTTATGGGTTTAGTTGGCGATAACGGGGCTGGTAAATCTACTTTAATTAAAATTTTGACCGGAGTCTTCCAACCTGATTCGGGCGAGATCTTTTTTGAGGGGAAAAAAGTCAGAATTCGTTCACCCAAAGAAGCTCGGGAATTGGGAATTGAAACTGTCTATCAAGACTTGGCGCTTCTTCCATTAATGAGCCTCGCTCGAAATTTTTTCCTCGGAAAAGAACCAGTGAAGCGCCTCGGTCCGGTCAAAATTTTAGATTGCCAAAAAATGAAAGAGATAACGAGCCAAGTGCTTCAGGACTTGCAGATTTCAATTCGCTCGCCTGAAGAGCCAATAGCTATTCTTTCTGGCGGCGAAAGACAATCAGTCGCCATCGGTCGGGCTTTGTATTTTGGAGCTAAGCTCCTTATTTTGGATGAACCAACTTCCGCTCTTTCCGTGCGAGAAACCAACCGAGTCTTAGACTATATTTTAGCCTCCAAAGAAAAGGGGCTGTCCATAATCTTTATCACCCATAACATCAGTCACGTCTATTCTGTGGCTGACCGAATAACCATTCTTGATCGGGGTAAAAGAGTCGCTCAGTTTTATAAAAATGAGGTTTCAGTAGAAGAGGTCATTGGATTTATCCGTTTTGGATATAAGGGGGCAGAATGAATAAAATCTATCTGGGTCTTATTGGAGCCGGGAGAATTGGTCAGCTTCACGCTGAAAACATCGTCCGCCACCTCCGAGAAGCAGAACTTTTAATGGTAGCTGACATTAAGATGGAAAAGGCCCAAAAGCTGGCCAATTCCCTTGGAATTCCTGGGATTACTAGGGATTATCAGGAATTGCTTATGGATCAAAGGATTCAAGCAGTAATTGTTTGCTCCTCAACCGATACCCATGCTGAGATTATCAAAGCTTCAGCGGAGGCCCGAAAGCATGTTTTTTGTGAAAAACCATTAGCCTTGGACCTAATAGAAATTAATGAAATTTTAAAAGAAGTGGCGGCCAGAGGCGTGAAGCTCCAAGTTGGCTTTAATCGGCGTTTTGATCCCAGTTTTCGACAAATTCGTTACCTTTCTTCCCAAGGGGCCATTGGAAAACCTCATTTGCTTAAGATTACCAGTCGTGACCCTGCTCCGCCTCCCCTCGAATATCTCAGTCGGTCGGGCGGTCTCTTCTTGGATATGACCATTCATGACTTTGATATGGCTCGCTTTCTAATTAATGACGAAGTAGAAGAAGTCTTTGCTGTTGGGGAAGTCCTTATCGAGCCTCAAATTGGGACGGTTGGGGATGTGGATACGGCGGTAGTTATTTTGCGTTTCAGAAACAAAGCCATGGCTATTATCGACAACTCCCGACAAGCAGTTTATGGTTATGATCAACGCATTGAATTATTTGGCGAGCGAGGCATGATTTGGGCCGGAAACCCAAAACCTCACTTAACTATACTTACTGATTCCCAAGGTGACCACGCGCCGCCTCTTCTTCCTTTTTTTGTGGAAAGATACCGCGACTCCTACCTCGAAGAACTCAAACAATTTATCGACTGTCTCCAAGAGAATAAAGAACCACCCGTTACCGGTTATGATGGCAAAATGGCGGTGCTTATTGGCTACGCCGCCAAGAAATCCTTTCTTGACCGACGGCCAGTTCGTCTGGCTGAAATTGATTCTGAGTTTGGCCCATGATAAGACAAGTTGGTGCCTGTACCTGGATTTTTGGAGACATGTCCCTGGACCAGATAATTGGCCGACTGGCCTCCCTCGGTTATTCGGGGATAGAACTCACCGGTGACTGGAACCGTTATCCTCATCAGCTGATCCTTAAGATAATTAAAGATTATAATTTTAAAATTTTTTCCCTTACCCCAGCCAATGTTGATTTGGCTCATCCTGAAGCCAAGGTTCGTCAGGAAGCAATTGCCTATTATTTAGAGCTGTTAAATTATGCAGATAAAATCGGGGCTCCAATTGTGACTTGCCACGGAAAAGTGGGTCGGATTCAACCTCTTACTTCTCAGGAGGAAGAAGAAGAATTCTTCCTCGAGGCAGTCGCTAAAATAGCGATGACAGCCCAGAAACTGGGAATTAAGCTGGCCTTGGAAGGACTTAATCGCTACGAATCGCATCTTCTAAATTCAGCAGTTCAAATTTTAGCTTTAATAGAACAGATTAAATCGCCCGCTCTCGGTCTTCTTCTTGATACCTATCATATGAACATTGAAGAACCAGATTTGGCCATGGCAATCAAGACCGCTGGTGATAAACTCTTTCTTGTCCACCTTGCTGACTCAAACCGTCGAGCCCCTGGTCGAGGACATATTCCCTTTGCTCAGCTTTTTTTAGCCCTAGATGAAATTAATTATGACGGTCCGCTTATTATCGAATGCTCTGCCCCTGGTCCAGATCCTTTCACTCCTATTAAGGGGATTGGTTGGGAGGAAGCAGTCTGGGACGAAGTTGCCGCTGCCGCTGCCTTTTTAAAAAAATATTCAATTTTATAACCCCTGGAAAATAAAGACATGACGAAAAGATCAAGCTCTGGCTAATAAAGCCAAAACTAATTTCATTAAAAACTAGAGACCGAAAAGAAAACTTGTCTTGGCTAAAAAATAAAAATATATTTTTAAAAAAAATTAGGTGAGCCTATGAAAAAGTTCAAAATAATCAATTCTTTCAGATTGATAATGTTTTTAATTCTTATGGCGACCTCTTTTACTCAAAGCTCTTTTCCCCAGAAAATTGCTCCCCAGACTCAAAATAACTCTAGTTTGGTTGATTTTGAGAAGCTTGTTGATGCTTGGGATAAAGGTGATTATCTAGTGGCTCTTAAAGGTTTTGAGCAAATTATTTCAGGTTCAATCGATGAAACTACCTTTGAGCGAATTGCTCTTCTAACCGGTTCCCTCTTTAAAGTTATTGAGCTGGCTCCAGATGGTCGTAATCCGCGCTTCTCTCCCGATGGCCATTATCTGGCAATTGATTTTGGCCCGCGGGAAGATTCCAGAATTAGGATTTACAAAACAAGCTCGAGGTATGAAAAGATTGCTGAAATAAAAGGAACAAAAGGAGTTTTTTCGCCAACTAGTCACTTGTTGGCTTATCTTCAAGTCCCGGAGTCAGAAGCAATAGTAAAACTAAGGAAAGAGCTAGCCCAGCTTAGCGCCGCCACCTCAGATCGAGCCAAATTATTCAACCTTCAGGCTCAGCTTTCTTTCCTTGAAGCCAAAGAGGCAAGATTGACCTTAAGAGACCTCAGAAGCGGTCAGGAATGGTTCTTAGATAAGGGTTCACTCCTTATAGGGGAATTTGTTTTTAGCTCTGATGGAACAAAAATCTATTTGGTTGGTTCGTTTCCTGAAGAAACTGGGTCGACCCAGATTTATTCTCTTTCCTTATCAAAAGACGCTAATTCGCCCTTAATTTCGCCAATAACCCAGGGAACTGGCTATAAAACCAATCCGTCTATCTCATTCGGTGACCGTTATTTAATTTACCAAACTACGATGGCCGATCCCTTTGGTCGGTCAGCCTTAACCCCTCGAAGTCCAAGCGACTCAGCAACTCTTTCGGTTCGTCAAGCTCAGCAAGGTCTGGATGAATCTCCTCCAGGATGGTCATTTGGCCAATTTGGGCGTCAACCAGTCCGTTCTTTTTCAGTCGTTGATTTAGCTCGTGGTCAGATTAAAACTTTTGAAGGCACTTCTGCTATCTTTTCCCCTCAAGGAGATAGTTTAGCTTATCTTGGCCGCGAAGGATCGGACAATTTTTTAGCGATCGTTAAACTTGAACCTGATTTGCCTTCAATTATCCTTAAAAAAACCTCAGCCTCAATGGCGTCGCCGGCTTACTCGCCTGATGGAAAACGGCTGGCCTTAGAAATATCAGTTGATGGCAATAATGAAATTTTTATTATTGATCTTTTAAATAAGAATGAACAAAGAATCAGCCGAGAAATCCAGCCTGACCGCCAGCCGCGTTTTCTTTCTGATGATAAAGTCGTCGCTATAAAAGGCGAAGCTCGCCATAGCCGAGCTTATCTTTATGACCTCAGGACAGGGAGGACAATTCGTCTTTTTCATAATGAAACGATAAGAACTATTGCGCCCGAATATGAATGGGCTTTTCATCCTGAAGGCAAGGCGGTGGTGATTGTGGCTGATTATGATGGCGATACAATTTCCCCGGAAAGAGGAGTTTATCTTATTGACTTTTCCTATAGGATTAGTAAAAATGATTTGCTTACTCGAATCAAAAAGCAATATGAATTGGAGGCGGCTTTAAAGGCCAAGGCGGAGGAATTTATCCGTCCTCTCGCTCCTCAAATCAAAAAGTTAATTGCCGAAGTTTCCCGTCGTCGCCTTTATGAATATCAAAAAACTCTTTTTGATTTTGAGTCCAAACATGTCACTCAGCCTGGCAACCTTAAAGCCATTGAATTTCTTCACAAAACTTTGGCATCTTTTGGTTACGAGCCAGAACTCCAATGGCTACCCGACAAGCCCAATAAAACAGCCAATGTAGTGGCTGTCCTTAAAGGAAAAGAAAATCCAGAACTTTACTATGTTTTGAGCAGCCATTTCGATTCGGTCGCTCGAGGAGCTGGCGCTGATGACAACTCTTCTTCAACGGCTGTTCTTTTAGAGACAGCCCGGATTTTGGCCAAACATCCCTTGCCTTCAAGCCTCATTTTGGCGGCTTTTACTGGCGAAGAATCAGGTTTTTGGGGGAGCCGAGAATTTACTCGACTAGCTAAGGAAAGGAATCTCCAAATCCTTGGAGCCATAAACAATGATACTATTGGCTGGACAGAGGATCACCGTCTCGATAATACCATTCGCTATGCCAATTCTGGACTCCGCGATCTTATGCATGCGGCTTCGATTGGCTTTTCCCGGATGGTTACTTATGAGACCCGCTATATTCGAGCGACCGATGCTGTGCCCCTCTACGAAGCTTTCGGTAATATTGTCGCGGGCCTTGGTTCTCATCCGGTTCTGGGTAATCCTTATTATCATACGCCTTTGGACCGTTTGGAGGTAATCAATCAAGAGTTGATTGAGGAAGCCACCAAATTCATGATTGCTACGGTGGTGATGATGGCTTCCAGTCCTTCGCCTGTTCGTAATCTTAATGCAACCATAAGAGAAAAAAACCTACTGGAAGTAAGCTGGTCACCTAATCCGGAAAAAGGAATTGACCATTATCTCGTTACTTTCGAGCTCGACAACCAAGGTCCCCTTCTTAGCCAAAAAGTCAAAGCGACTCAAGCTTTAATTCGCCTTGACAAATTAATCCAAGGTTTACCCAAAGCCAGAAAGGCGGACCAAAAATTAACATTGAAAATTTCAGTCAAAGCCAAAAATCGTCTGGGGCTGCCGAGCTGGGATGATTCTACCTTATGGCTCAAGCTAAATTGAAGAAACTTTTAAATAGATCATTTTTAAAAAAATTCTGTCTAAGCGTTTTGTTTTTTTAAAAAATGCTAAAAAGATTAAAAATATTTCTTGTGTTTCTCGGTCTAAACTTTCTCTTAACCGCATCTCAAGACCTGTATGACCTTGCTCTCATGGAATATCGAGCTGGTCGCTACTCCCAAGCCAGAGAATTAATCTTAAAAAAGATAGATAAAAAGGCCGGTGATTATAATCTTTTGGGTTGGATTCAATTTAAGCTTAAAAATTTTCAAGAAGCCGAAGAGGCCTTTCTCAATTCTCTTAAATTAGAGCCAAATCAAGCTGATTCTTACGCCGGCCTTGGCTATGTTTTCTTAGAAATGGGAAATTTCCAAAAAGCCCTTGAATTTTTTGAGAAAGGTTTGGCTCTTAATCCTAAAAATGACCATTGTCTTGAGGGTAAAATTTTATTAGAAAAATTGGTTCAACCAAACAGAAAAAAAGAAACCTTACCTGATAAAAATTTGTTCTTTGTTCGAGGCAGTTATTTTTGGATACAAAAAAATGGAGAAGAGCCTGTGCCTCTCTTTGTCAAAGGGGTCAATCTAGGCCTAGGCCTCCCTGGGAAATACCCCTCAGAATTTCCAGAAGAAGAAAAGCTTTATCGTCAATGGCTTAGACTTATGGCTGAAATGGGAGCCAATGCAGTTAGAATTTATACGATTTTACCCCCAGAATTTTACCGAGCTTTTTATCAGCACAACCTAGAAAGCCCGCCTAACCAAAAGCTTTTTCTCTTTCAAGGCATTTGGGTAGAATTGCCCGTAAAAGGAGATTTCCGAGAGGAAAATTATATAAAAGAAATTAAGAGCGAAATCAAAAATGCGGTTGATGTTATTCATGGCCAGGCGATCATAAAGCCTAGATACGGCCACGCTCACGGAATTTATAAGGTGAATATAGCGGATTATGTCTTAGGTTTCATTTTTGGTCGAGAATGGGAACCGAGGCCTGTCATCGCTTTTAACCAAAAAAGAAAAGAAACTGAATTTAATGGTCAATTTCTAGTTATAACTAACGGCTCAGCCTTCGAAGTTTTTTTGGCTGAAATGCTCGATTATTTAATCACCTATGAAGATAAGACCTATCAAAGCCAGCGGCCAGTCTCTTTTGTCAACTGGCCAACTCTGGATCCCCTTTTCCATCCAAGTGAAGCCACCTTAGCCGAAGAGATTCAGATTCGACGAGAATTGGGTGAAACCCCTCCAGATTATGATTTAGATAAATCATGGGACGATGATGCAGTTAAGCTAGATGAAACTAAAATTATCCTCAAGCCTAATTTTCGAGCCGGCCTTTTTGCTTCCTATCATGTTTATCCCTATTATCCTGATTTTATGAAAAATGAAGATAAATATGCCCTCCCCCTCCTGACTGAGGGATCCAAATATTATTCTAATTATTTACGGGATTTAAAAAATCATTATCAAAATCTCCCTCTTTTAATCGCTGAATTTGGCTTGCCTACCAGTCGGGGGGTCGCTCGTTTTCATCCTGAAGGATTAAATCATGGCGGCTTGACAGAAGAAAAACAAGCTGAGGGCTTAAAAAAATTATTCATAAGTCTAAAAGAAAGTGGCTGTGCTGGCGGCTTGGTCTTTTCCCTGATCGATGAGTGGTGGAAAACCTGCTGGATGACCGCCAAATATGAAGATAATGACCCTCTTTGGTTTAATCCTGAAGATCCTGAAGAAAATTATGGTCTCATCGCCTTTCTCCCTTCCAAAGCCGAAAAAAAGCTCAAAGGTGATCTTTCAGCCTGGTCTGAAGCTAACATTCTCTATTACCCCGAAGATGAAGTAATCGGCTGCTTATCAGTTGATTCTGACGAAGGTTACCTTTATTTAAAAATAGACCTAAAGGAAAAAATCGATTGGAAGGAAAAGGCAATCCTTATGGCCATTGACGTTTATGGCGATGAAGAGGGTGATCACCTTTTGCCCTTCAATCTCCAAATAAAATCCCCGGTTGGTTTCGAATTTGTTATTCTCCTCCACGGAGAAAATAGCCAACTTTTGGTCGATGATAGCTACTCGAAATATGAATTTAAGCCAGAACTTTCTCGATATCTGGGTTTAACCGGCTTTCAAGAAAAGGAAAAAGTAAGTCCAACTAATAACGCAAATGGAATTTTTTCTGAAATAATCACGGTTTATCGGCGACGATTTTCCAGGAACGGAAAAATTTTTGAGGAAAAAATATATAACGCAAGTCCGCTTAAAGAAGGTCAAGATTTTCGCTATTTTGAAGAAAAGGACCTCCTTGAACTGAGAATACCCTGGAGCTTATTAAATTTTTTAGATCCTTCCAACCGAAGAATAATCTATGCTGATAAGAATAATCCCCCAACCGAAGGATTGAGAATTTTGGCTCTTGCTTATAGGCCGGCGGGAAAACAAGAGGCACAAGCTATCGCCAGACCACCTCTTGAGAAAATTCAAAAGACAATGGAATTAATGAAAATTAATTATTATCGCTGGTCTAAGTGGAAAGAACCTACGTACCAAACGAGATTAAAGAAAAGCTTTTATGTCCTTAAAGAGTTATACCATCAAACTAAATCTCCTTCGCTGGAAATCAATTTTCCCCCAAATTTCAATTTTAATTACCTCATTGAACTTGCCTATAAATCAAAAATGACTTTTCTTAGTTCTTGGCCTCCATTAAATTGGCCTAAGGAAGGGTCTCAAAATAACTATGGCTATGCTCTAGCCTGCTTGACTCAAGGCCTGACGACTGGCAATGTTTTTTATCTTCTCGAAGCTAAAAAAATCTTTTCCTGGATAAGCCAATTTTCCGGGGACTTAAAAGAAAAAAATATGGCTGCCGCGGCGATTGAATATTTAGACAATCTCCTTCAAGGTAAATCAATGTTTTGTTTCGAGAAAAGAGCTAAATTATCACGGGTTGAAATTAAAAAAGAAAAAATAAAGAGAAAAGGGCAAAAATTAATTCTTGGAAAGACATCAATAACCCTTAAAAAAGGAGCCACAGTGAAAACTCAAGTGGATCGAGTTATCAGAGACTGGCTTTCGCAATATAATCTAGATATCTCGCCTTTTTCTTTTAGCCCTGAAAAAATTGTTCCTTGGCATGAGGGAGCCAGAATAAAAGAACTCATTGATTATGCTCAAGTCAAAGTTTATCCTATCTGGGGAACAAGAGTTAAAAAGTTTGGCGAAACTTGGTATGCGCCAGATGAAAAAGGTCTTTTCCGCTTTCCCTTATCTGAAGAAAAGGTGTACTTTTATCCCACCAATTTTATCCTCGATGCTGAGAATGTTATCATCAATGACACTCATGGAATAAATGTTCTCACTTGGGAGGCCGACGGAGCTGATCTCGTCGTAGGCTGTGGAGATCATCAAGGCAAAGTTGAAGCCGCTTACTATTTAGCTCTTAAAGGAATAAATGTATATATGCCTGCAGACAAGGCTTTGGCTTATCTGATTGGGGCTAAAACCAAAGGGAAAATTATTGGTTCAGCCCCTATTAAAAAAGTCGAAAAGGGAGCAATTATCGGCCACCAACCCATTTCCATAGATGTTAGCGAACCAATTGTGGTTAGTTTAGGCGAGCCGGAAAAGGATCTTCATTATTATGACGCTCCCTTTAATTATTTTAAAGCTCTCGAAGATTATCTAGGTGTTGCTTTGCGCCTTATTCCCGTAAAAATTACGGCCGAGAGTGGCGCTGAAGGAGTTGTCTTGAAAGCGAGACAACTTGGGGCGAAGGTCATAGGAATAAGAATTCGCTCACGTCAAGAACATGATGCTTTGGCTGCTTGGCTAAAGGAAGACAAGGACCGGCGAGCTATTCTTTTCCATACCGCTATCTATGAAGAAGGCTATCGGCTTTTCTTTGAATTTCCTGAGCAAACCTCTTTTGGCGATATTTATCCTTCCCTTCAATAATCATCTCTTCAATGTTTGAGGCAATCTTTTAACTTTAAAAAATTCATAATTTTTTCAGAAAAAAAATAATTACTCCGAGCGTATTTATCCCATAGTTAAAATTTTTGATGAACCTTATTGACTGTCTTTTCGTAATGTAAATAGGAAAGAAAAAGTTTTGGGCCATAAAATTTGGTGAGGTTGAAGGAAAATGAGAAAAAAGGCCAGCGGACTTATGATAACTACGATCTTAAAATTACTTTCTTTTATTGGACTAATAATCAACATGCCGGTTTACGGTCAATTTCTCCAAATGGCAACTGAAATCAACAAAGAAGAATTGAAGAAGCTCCAAGAACAAAAAGTAGTTCGGGCAATTAGGCTCAACGAATCAATCAACCTCGATGGTTGCCTAGAGGAAAATATTTGGAAAAAGAATGAACCGATAAGCGATTTCCGGCAAAAAGATCCGATTGATGGCGCACCCGCCAGCGAAAAAACTGAAGTCTGGGTAGCCTATGATGAAAGTCATCTTTATGTCGCCGCCTTTTGCCATGATTCCAATCCGTCAGGAATCATCGGACTTCTCGGTCGCCGCGATTCGTTGGTTGACTCTGATTGGTTTTTCGTGGCCATTGATCCTTACTTCGATCGTCGAACCGGCTATTTTTTTGGAGTTAATCCTTCAGGTTCCATGGTCGACCAAGCTTTATATAACGATGTCGACGAAGATCCTTCTTGGGATGGAATTTGGGAAGCCAAGGTAGCCAGAGTCCCTGAGGGCTGGACGGTAGAAATGAAGATTCCCTTTAATCAGCTGCGGTTTGCCAAAAAAGATAAATATGTTTGGGGAATTAATTTTCAGAGAACAATTAAGCGAAAACAGGAGAAAGTAGCCTTTGCTTGGGTGCCTAAGGAAGAGATTGCTTATGTCTCTCGATTTGCCCGGCTTGAAGGCCTAGAAAATATCAATCCGGGCCGAAGGCTTGAATTATTCCCCTATTCGGTCGGACAAGCCATTTTTCGCCCAGCTGAACCTGGCAATCCTTTTGAAACAGGCCAGAAATATTTAAGCAATCTGGGCTTTGATCTTAAAATTGGCCTTAAGAGCAATCTTAATCTTGATGTCGCTGTTAATCCTGATTTCGGTCAAGTCGAAGTTGATCCCGCAGTTATCAATCTCACGGCCTTTGAGACCTACTATGAAGAAAAAAGGCCCTTCTTTATTGAAGGAGCTTCCATGTTTAATCACTTTGGCCGGGGGGGGATATATTTTAATGCTGAAGTTAATTGGCCTAGCCCTCGATTTTTTTATAGCCGACGGATTGGCCGAACACCCCAGGGCTACCCGATTCATGAGGGCTATGTTGATTTCCCTGACCGAACAACTATCCTAAGTGCCTTTAAACTCACCGGCCGAATTGGCTCTGGTTGGAATTTGGGCCTAATTAGTGCCTTCACGGGCAGGGAAAGGGCGATCGTCGATGACTTAACTAACCGGTATCAGGATGAAGTCGAGCCTCTTACCTCTTATGGCGTCGCTCGTCTTCTTAAAGATATTAATGGTGGCCAACAAGGCCTGGGTTTTATGGCCACAGCCGTCTTAAGGGATTTGGCTAATGAAACCCTCTCCACTCTTTTGGCTAAAAGGGCCTTTAGTCTGGCAGCTGATGGCTGGTCATTTCTAGACAAAAAAAGGAAATGGGTTATTAGTGGTTGGGCTGGCGGGACTTTTATTGAAGGCAGTCAGGCTGCAATTTACCGGCTTCAGCAATCTTCCCTGCATTATTTTCAGCGACCTGATGCTCCTCACCTTAGCCTTAATCCTGAAGCCACTAAGCTTAATGGTTGGGCTGGACAGTTTAAATTGGCCAAACAACAAGGCAATCACCTTCTTCTCCTTACCGTTGGTGCTCTTTCCCCTGGATTCAATCCCAATGATTTGGGTTTTCAAAAATCAAGTTCTGACTTAATTGATTTTCTGGCTCTTTACGGCTATCAATGGACAAAGCCTGGAAAAATTTTTCGACAAACCATGCTCATTGGTGGCTATTCCAGTCAATACGATTTTGGTCAGAACAAAATTTTTGAAATTTATGGATTTTCTTTTAATGGCGTGCTGAGCAACTGGTGGAACTTCGAATATACTGCCTTCTTTAAATCAAGAACATTTGATAAAAATCTCACCCGAGGTGGTCCGTTAGCTATTTCGCCTGAAGGTTATTTTCTCAATCTCGTTCTAGGAAGCGATTCGAGAAAACCATTGGTTTGGCAAGGAAATTTTTCTCATCAGAAGGTTCAACAAAACGAAACTCAATGGATGGCCGATTTCTCGCTTCGCTGGAAACCAAGAAGCAATTTAAGTCTTTCCTTAGGTCCAACAATTGGCTTTATTCTTAATGAAACTCAATGGGTGAAAAGAGTAACTGACCCTCTTATGCTTGAAACATTTGGTAAAAGATACATTTTTGGTCGAATTAATCAGAAAATTTTGGCGATCGAAATCAGAATAAATTGGATATTTACTCCCAGGCTTAGTCTTCAGACTTATCTTCAACCATTTATGGCTGTTGGCCAGTATGATCGTTTCAAACAGCTTAATCGTCCCCGAGCCTATGATTATCTTATTTTTGGCGAAAAGGGATCGATAATTGAGGATAAAGGCGATTTTTATCTTGTTGATCCCGACGGTATCGGCCCAGCAGCTGCCTTTACTATTTCAAAACCTGACTTTAACTATAAATCCTTGCGTGGGACTGTGGTGATGAGATGGGAATACAAACCCGGTTCTCTTCTTTACCTTGTCTGGACACAAAATCGAGCTGATTTTAGCAATCCTGGGCAGTTAGCTTTTTGGCGAGATCTAGGGGATTTATTTACGGCTCCTGGCGATAATATCTTCCTAATAAAACTCACTTACCGCTTTGAGCTATAGAAAAGCCTCTTCCGCTTAAGGGAACTAATTGAATCGTTTCAAGGGAAACTTGCTATCAGCTTAATTAGGCAGGCAATTGAGTGAACCATTTTGAGGCCAAAGCCAAACCTCAAGGAAAATAAGGGCCACGCCCTTGATTAGCCGATAATTAAATTGTAATCTGTCCATAATCATGAGCAAAAAAGGAGCTTTTCAGTTTATTGTTCTCATGGGTTTGGTCAGTCTTTTTTCAGACATGACCTATGAAGGCGCCCGAAGTCTCACTGGCCCTTACCTGGGACTTCTTGGTGCCTCAGCCTTTGTCGTAGGCTTGGTTGCTGGTCTCGGAGAATTTATTGGGTATGCCCTCCGCCTAGCAACAGGGGTGGTCGCTGACCGCACCCGTAATTACTGGCTTTTAGCTTTTATTGGTTATGGTTTAAATCTTCTCGCTGTTCCTCTATTAGCCCTGGCTGGACGCTGGGAAATAGCGGCTCTTTTGATCATCGCCGAAAGAATAGGCAAGGCCATCCGTAAACCAGCTCGAGATGCTATGATGTCTTATGCTGTCCGCCAAGTTGGCCCGGGATATGGTTTTGCTATTGAGGAATTTCTCGATCAGATTGGCGCCATGCTGGGTCCCCTCTTACTCGCTTTGATTGTTTATTTAAATAAAGGTTTAGGCAATCTCGGTAGCTATCGTCGGGGATTTGCTTTTCTGCTTTGGCCAGCGCTGGTCGCTATGGTCTTTCTCTTTGTAAGCCGATTTCGTTTTCCCTCGCCCGAAAAATTTGAATCTCAAGAAAAATGGATAAAGAAGAAATTAGATCGACGATTTATGATCTACCTTATTGGCCTTTCGTTCTTGGCGGCTGGTTTTGCCGATTTTCCATTAATCGCTTTCCATTTTCAAAAGCAGCACATTTTAGCCGGGGCTTCAATCCCGCTGGTTTACACCTTAGCCATGGGCCTTGATGCGATCGGGGCTCTCTTTTTCGGCCGTCTCTACGATCGCCTCGGCCTTGGGGCCCTAATGTTTTCTACCCTTCTTTCTTCCTTATTTGCTCCTCTAATCTTTCTTTCTCGGTCTCTGCCGATTATTTTTTTGGGGATAACTTGTTGGGGGATAGGCCTGGGAGCTCAAGAATCAGTGGTCAAAGCAGTTATTGCTAATTTAGTTGCGCCGGAAAAAAGAGCCACAGCTTATGGGATTTTTAATGCCCTTTTTGGTCTCGCTTGGTTGGCCGGCTCGGCCCTCATGGGCTTTCTTTATGAAGTCAAGATAATTTTTCTTGTTCTTTTCTCAGTTATGGCCCAGCTTCTAGCTGTCCTTTTCTTTTTCTTGCTCCACCATCAAAGCCGAAAAACTGATAATGGGCTATGATTCAAGAAGGGAGCCAATCTTCCTGATTTCCCTTTTAAGAATCAATTTAGTTCCAAAGTAAATAGTATCAAAACCTTCTAACTAAAAGATGATCTGATTCAAAACAATTTTAAACCTTTAATTTTTTTAGGTGAATTTTGATCCCAGCCCCAGAACCAGACAAAGCCATCTTGATCAACTACAAAAGAATATTTCTGGCCGCACGCAATAGCTACGGCCGGAGGTATTCCCTTGACTTGGATCGGAAGCTCTGAATATTCCTTGGCGCCGCTGGGCGAGCCAATTTGATCAAGATGATGACGTCCCCAAACCCAGACTGTCCCATCCCGCCGAAGGGCAGCGGAAGAGAAAGTTGAAGCCGAAATAAAAATTATGTCTTTCAACCCTTTGACTTGAATTGGCTTGGATTGGAAGGTGCGCTTACGGCCGTCGCCAATTTCACCTTCACTATTTTGTCCCCAGGCCCAGACAGTACCATCTTCT
>JAOAFQ010000138.1 GCA_026416195.1 Candidatus Aminicenantota bacterium
AGATGTGTATAAGAGACAGGGTATCCATCGTCGGCGCCGGAATGATTGATAATCCGGGGGTAGCCTCCCAAATGTTCCAGGCACTGTATGAAGCTAGCATAAATATTCAAATGATCTCCACCAGCGAAATTAAGGTCTCTGTTCTGCTCAATGAGGAGGACGCTGACAAAGCAGTGCAGGCCATTCACCGGAGCTTTTTTGAGGAATAGTTAGAAAGATTTCCCACGGCGAAGCCCCAAGGTGGGCTTCGCCGCTATTTTTTATTCAAAACATAAAAAATAAGAGGAAATACCCGGTGATAATTGTATGATTTTCCGGCGAAGTCCTGTGTAGAATTGACTTGTTTTTTTGGAGATCCTTTGATATAATACGTCTTGCTATGGGAATGAAATGGCGTGCATCTGCCACCATTTCATGTAAATGCCAGCTATTCTTAATTTGAATATCGGCATTTACAGACTCGGATAAACCGGCCCAGATAAGTTTGATTGACAGTTGCGAGATTGTTTTGAGAATAGGGCCGAGTTATCGAAAATAAATACTACTTTACAAAATAGGGGGAAATCAGAAATGAACATGCTTGTTTGTATCAAACAAGTGCCGGACACGACAGAGATTAAGATTAATCCTGAAACCAACACCCTGATCCGTGACGGCGTTCCCAGCATCGTCAATCCTTTTGACGCTTATGCATTGGAATGTGCAGCCAAGTTGAAGGATGCGAATCCCGGAAGCAAGATCGTTGTTGTCTCTATGGGCCCCGAGCAGGCTAAGGCCGCTCTGAAGGAATGCCTGGCAGTCGGCGGCGATAAGGCTTATCTGGTCAGCGGCCGTGAATTCGGCGGATCCGATACCTTGGCAACTGGCTACGCTCTTGCTATGGCTACCAAGAAGATTGAAGAGCTGGAAGGCGCTAAGTTTGACATTATTTTCTGCGGCAAGCAGGCTATCGACGGTGATACTGCTCAGGTCGGTCCTCAGATCGCTGAAAATCTGGATTATCCTCAGGTTACTTATGCTTTTGAAGCATGGGCACAGGATAACGGCACCCTGAAGGTTAAGAAGGAAGAGGAAGACGGCTTCGAGATGCTCGAGCTGCCCCTGCCCTGCATGGTTACTGTAACTAAGCCCGACTACGAGCCCCGTTACCCCACCATCAAGTCCAAGATGGCTGCTAACAAGGCTCAGATCCCCGTTCTGTCCGCACAGGACTTCGAGCTGGATCTCACTCAGGTTGGCCTGAAGAACTCTCCCACCAGAGTTAAGAAGACCTT
>JAOAFQ010000165.1 GCA_026416195.1 Candidatus Aminicenantota bacterium
GCTTATATTCCCAGATATCGGATAAAGGTAGAAGAAATTGCCGGTGTTTGGGGGGCTGATGCTCAAAGTTACCGAAAAGGGCTCCTGGTCGAGGAAAAATCAGTCCCAGCGCCTGATCAAGATACTATAACTATGGCCGTGGAAGCCTCCAAGAGAGCAATTAAAAGAGCGGGCATAGACCCTCGTGAGATTGGCGCCGTCTATGTAGGCTCAGAATCCCATCCTTACGCAGTTAAACCCAGCGGGACTGTTTTGGCTGAGGCGATTGGCGCTTGTCCTGAGGTTCATACAGCTGATCTTGAGTTTGCTTGTAAAGCCGGGACTGAAGGTATGTACCTGGCCTTGAGCTTAGTCAAAGCAGGAGAGATAAAGTATGGCCTAGGAGTTGGAGCTGATACTTCTCAAGGAGCGCCTGGAGATGCTCTCGAATACACGACCGCAGCTGGCGCCGCAGCCTTCATTTTTGGACGAGATAAAGTTGTGGCTGAAGTTATTGAAGTTTATTCTTTTACCACTGATACCCCCGATTTTTGGCGCCGAGAATATCAATATTATCCTCGCCACGGAAGCCGCTTTACCGGTGAGCCAGCCTATTTTAAACACATTATCGGGGCCGCAAAGGGAATTATGGACAAGGCTGGAGTAAAACCAGAAGAGATCAATTATGTTATCTTCCATCAACCTAATGGCAAGTTTCCTCTTCGGGTGGGCGAGATGCTCGGATTCAAAAAAGAGCAGATCGATCCAGGTTTATTGGTGACCTATCTTGGGAATACTTATTCTGGGAGCTCACCGATGGGTCTAACCGCCACCTTCGATATAGCAAAGCCGGGAGATATTATTCTTTTGGTTTCTTATGGTTCAGGAGCTGGAAGTGACGCCTTTCTTTTCAAAATGACTGACCGGATCGACGAGGTAAGAGATTTGGCCCCTAAAACCTGGGATATGTTGAAAAATCGCCGAGTTTATGTTGACTATGGAACTTATGCCAAATTCCGGAAAAAAATCCGGAAAGCTATGGAATAAGGAGGAATGATGCGGGAAGTTGCGGTTATTGGGGTTGGGATGATTAAATGGGGTGAGCTTTGGGAAAAATCTCTGAGAACGATTTTCGTTGAAACTGCTTTAGCCGCTATGGACGATGCTGGGGTTGACCACCTTGACGCTCTGTATGTTGGCTGCATGTCCAGCGGTCTTTTTGTTGGTCAAGAGCACCTAGGTTCGCTTTTGGCTGATTATCTAGGCCAAAAGCCCATTCCCGCAGCTCGAGTTGAATCCGCTTGCGCTTCGGGAGGTTTAGCCTTAAGACTAGGATTTATCGATGTAGCTTCTGGCATGAATGATATTGTCTTGGTTGCTGGCGTGGAAAAAATGACTGATTTGAATCCTAATGAGGCTACTTATGCTTTAGGAACAGCCGCTGACCAGGAATACGAGGGCTATCACGGGGTTACTTTTCCTGGATTGTATGCTTTAATGGCTCGAGCCCACATGGAAAAATATGGCACCACTCGAGAACAACTGGCTATGGTGGCCGTGAAAAATCATGACCATGGTTCTCTTAATCCCTTAGCTCAATTCCCCTTCAAGATTTCAGTTGAGGCTGTTTTGAACTCACCCCTGGTTGCTGATCCGCTGCGGGTTCTTGATTGTTCTCCCATTACTGATGGGGCAGCAGCTGTTATTCTTGCGCCGGTTGAAGTAGCTCGGAAACTCCAAAAGCCTGTGGTTAAAATAATTGGCACTGGTCAGGCCACTGACTCCATCGCTTTAGCTCAAAGGGAAGATGTTACCTGGTTAGAAGCTGTTTATCAATCAGCTAAAAAGGCTTTGGCTATGGCGGATAAAAAAATTGAGGAGATAAATATCTTTGAGGTCCATGATTGTTTTACCATTGCTGAAATCTGTGTTATCGAAGCTCTCGGTTTGGTGGAAAGGGGTAAAGGTGGCCAGGCCGTCGAAGCTGGCTTAACCAGGATTGATGGTCGCTTTCCCGTTAATCCAAGTGGCGGTCTAAAGGCCAAAGGACATCCAGTAGGGGCAACCGGAGTGGCTCAAGCCGTAGAAGTAGTTGAACAACTTCGAGGAGAAGCTGGGGCTCGTCAAGTAAAAGGAGCCTGTTTTGGTTTGACCCAGACCATGGGCGGCACAGGCGGAAGCTCTGTGGTTCATATTTTTGCGGTTGAATGAAAGGAGGGAAAGATGCCGACACCATCTAGATATTGGCGGGAAATACCTCAGCGTTATCGCCTCGAAGCAGGTCAGTGTCGCCGTTGCGGTCTTATTGTTTTTCCTCCTCGTCTCATCTGTCCTCGTTGTCACAGCCGAGAATTTGAGACAATCAAGTTGGCTGAGGACGGAAAAGTAATTACTTATACAATTATTCGCGTTCCGCCTCATCAATTTGTCGATCAAGCCCCTTATGCTATCGGCCTGATAGAGCTTGATGATGGAGTTAAGCTACTAGGTCAAATTGTTGATTGTCCCTTTGAGGAACTGCGAACTGGACTTCGGGTGAGACTTGAATTTAGGAAAATAATGGAGGACGGCGAGGCTGGCGTTATTCAGTATGGGTATAAGTTTGTTCCGGCCTAAAGCCTTTTCTTTAATAAGAAAAAAGGTAAATTTTTGCCAAAGGAGCTTAGCCTCATTTTTTATTAAAGAGCTTGATTTTCCAAGATAACAATAAATTGATCAATAATTTTTAAAGGGGTTGACCATGTTTCGTCTAGAAAGTAAGGTTGATCCAAAAAGCTTGGAGTACAAAGAGAATTATGACCATATGAAGAATTTGGTCGCTGAATACAAGGCTATTTTGAAGGAAGTTCGACAGGGAGGGCCACCTCAATATAAGGAACTTCATAAAAAGAGAGGTAAACTTTTAGTCAGAGAAAGACTTGAAAGGCTTTTTGATAAGAATACGCCCTTTTTGGAACTTAGTCCTTTAGCAGCTTATAACATGTATGATAATGAAGCTCCTGGCGCCGGAATTATCACTGGTATTGGGGTCATTCACGGCCGAGAAGTGATGGTTGTGGCTAATGATGCGACGATAAAAGGAGGAACTTATTTTCCGATGACGATTAAAAAGCATGTGCGAGCTCAAGAAATTGCTATGGAAAATCGCCTACCTTGCCTTTATTTAGTGGATTCAGGAGGCATATTTTTACCCTATCAAGCTGGAACTTTTCCTGATCGCGATCATTTTGGTCGAATTTTTTACAATCAAGCCCGAATGTCAGCTCTTGGAATTCCCCAAATTTCTATCGTCATGGGTTCGTGTACGGCTGGCGGGGCTTATGTGCCAGCAATGAGTGATGAAACCGTGATTGTCCGCAGACAAGGCACAATATTTATTGGCGGTCCACCTTTAGTTAAGGCTGCGACAGGTGAAGAAGTAACTGATGAAGAATTAGGTGGGGCTGATGTTCACTGTCGAATTTCCGGTGTTTCTGATTATTATGCCCTTAATGATGACCATGCTCTGCAAATTGCCAGGAATATCGTCGAAACTTTAGATCCACCCCGTAAATTCGAGTTAGCTATGGCTGAGCCGGAAGATCCCTATTATGATCCTGAGGAAATCTATGGCCTTGTTCCCAAAGATTTACGCAAACCATATGATATTCGAGAAGTTATTGCTCGCCTCGTTGATGGTAGCCGCTTTCAGGAATTTAAAGAACTTTATGGGCCTACAATTGTTTGTGGTTTTGCCCGGATAATGGGCTATCCAGTAGGGATTTTGGCCAATAACGGAGTACTTTTTTCTCAGAGTGCTCTCAAAGGCGCTCACTTCGTCACCCTCTGTGCTATGAGAAAGATTCCGATTATTTTCTTCCAAAATATAACAGGGTTTATTGTCGGTAAACAGTATGAGCATGGTGGCATTGCTAAAGATGGCGCTAAATTAGTTCATGCGGTGGCTAATGCTGATGTTCCCAAATTTACAGTTATCGTTGGTGGCTCTTACGGAGCGGGCAATTATGCGATGTGTGGTCGGGCCTATGGACCACGGCTTCTCTGGATGTGGCCTAATGCCCGCATTAGTGTCATGGGCGGCGAACAGGCAGCCAATGTTCTTCTGACTGTTAAATTGAAGAAGTTGAAAGAGCAAGGGATTGAACTTAGTGAAGAAGAAAAACAGGAAATGATTAAGCCAATTCTAGAGAAATATGAAGAGGAAGCTACCCCCTACTATAGCAC
>JAOAFQ010000176.1 GCA_026416195.1 Candidatus Aminicenantota bacterium
AGGCTGGACAGCTATCAGGAATTTCTTGCGGGAGAAAAAAGTTCCTCAAACTAATCATACCCTTTGGCTTTACACTGGCAGCCTCATTCTTCTTTTTTTGATGATTCAAGTGATTACTGGGATTGTCTTGGCTCTTTATTATAAACCTACAGTAGCTGAGGCCAACGAGAGCGTTCGCCGAATTATGACCGAGGTTCCTTTAGGCTGGATAATCCGCTCTCTCCATTTCTGGTCAGCCACAGGGATGATTGCTACTGTTTTCATTCATATGGTCAGCATCTGGCTCTTAAAAGCCTATCGTCGGCCTCGCGAATTGACCTGGATGACTGGGGTTTTCCTTTTAATTATCACCTTGGGCTTTGGTTTTACTGGTTATCTTCTTCCATGGGATAATTTATCTCTGGCAGCGACCAAAGTTGGCACCGATATCCCAAGGGTGATTCCCCTTATTGGGGATTGGATTTCTAAGCTTCTTCGGGGGGGTGAGGATGTGGGAGCCGATACCCTAACCCGGTTTTATCTTTTTCATATCTGTGTTTTGCCCTTGGCTATTTTTCTCCTGATTGCTCTTCACCTTTTCTTGATTCAAAAACATGGGATAAGCTTTCCTCTTAAATATGAAATAAAAGGAATTAAAGTTGAGGTTATACCCTTTTGGCCCGATTTTGTTCTTCGAGAAAGCCGAGTTTGGTTAGTTGCCCTTGGCGCTCTTATAACCATAGCTATTTTTCTGCCGCGGCCGCTTGGCCCTCAGGCCGATATGCTAGCCCCAACTCCAACTGGGATAAAACCTGAATGGTACTTCCTTTTTCTTTTCCAAACTTTGAAACTTTTTCCATCTCAACTTTTATTCCTGAGCGGCGAAAGTGTGGCTATTTTACTTATTTTAGTAGTGCTTGGCCTTTTCTTTTTCCTTCCAATAATTGATAATCAACCGGCCGGTCTAAAGGGCAGAATAATTACCTTTATTTCCCTGGCTATGATTATCTATGCTGTGGTCATGACCATTTGGAGCCTGGTTGAATGAAATTAAAAGAAGGAAAAAACAAGCAAGAGAAAAAAAACATAATTGATTTTTTATTAATAACTTTAATTTTTCTTCTTGTTTGTCCTAGGCTGGTTTTTCCTGGACCATTATTATGGATTCAATTAAATTTCCACCAAAACTTTTCTTTTTTTTCTAGGATCGACCTGACTGAATTTTCGGCTTTTAAATTTGGTCGGAATGAGTCTTCGGTTTTCAAGCAAGATGTTTGGAGCAGGGGCCAAGAAATCAAAGTAGCTCAAGACTTTGAAGGGATAACCCAAGAGAATCAGGCAAGAGGGAGAGAAGAAAAGTCTCGATCCGAAAGGGTAATCAAGGCTGAATTTAAAAATATTAAAGAAAAAATAAGTGTTTATGTTTTTTTGGGTTGGCTTTGGCTAGTTATTGGTATTTTAATGTATATCCTCCATGAACAGATAAAAGAAGCTGATAAAAGGCGTCGTCTAGGCTTATAAAGAACACAACTTTAAGATCTCCTCAAGATATTGCTTTCATCTCCTGAGTGAGAAGCCGAAGCGTCTTTTTATTTAGGAAGGGAAAATGAGGATTAAAGAGAGGGGCAAAAAATTGGCTGATTATCGAGAGGGACATCGCCGTCGATTACGAGAGAAATTTCTGAAAAGCGGCCTTGATGCCTTTCTTGATTATGAAATTATCGAACTTTTGCTTACCTTAGCGACTCCCCGGCGGGATTGCCGAGAATCAGCTCGAGAAGCTTTGCGTCGATTTAAAAGTTTAAGAGGCGTGCTTGAAGCTTCGGCTGAGGAACTTCAAGAAATCAGAGGCATTGGCCCCCATAATATTTTTGGCTTAAAATTCGTTCATGAAGTGGCTCGCCGTTTCCTTCGTGACCGGATGATAAGCCGACCCTATTGTCGTTCATCCCGCGAAGTTTTTGATTATCTTTTTCATTCCCTCCGAGATCTAAAAAAAGAAAAATTTAAAGTTCTTTTTCTCGATGTCAAAAATCAAATCATTGAGGAAAAGACTCTTTTTGAAGGGACGGTTGATGCTAGTGCGGTTTACCCTCGAGAAATAATGAAGGAAGCTCTTAAACAAAATGCTTCGGCTTTAATTTTCGTCCATAACCATCCTTCTGGAGATCCTGAGCCTTCGCTTTCTGACAAGGAAATTACCAAGGAACTAGTTTTTGCCGCCTCAGTTATGCAGCTCAAAGTTTTAGATCATATCATCATTGGCAATAATCGTTATTTTAGTTTTGCCGATGCTGGATTAATTGACTCCTATGAACGTCTTTTTCCCTATTCCTCAAAAAATGATTGACCTTCTGCAGGGGGCAAATTAAACTCCAAGAGAAGGAGGCAAAAATGGAATCTCTTGAAACTATTGCCGGTAAATTAGGACTTGAATCAAAGGATTTGGAAAAATATGGAGAAAATAAAGCCAAAATAAAAGTTTGGCCTGGCCGAGATGATTTTTCTCCCCGAGGAAAATTAATTATGGTGACGGCTATGAATCCAACCCCAGCTGGTGAGGGGAAGACAACCACGGCTATCGGATTAGCCGATGCTTTGGCTCGTTTAGGCCATAGGGCAGTTGTGACTTTAAGAGAACCTTCCCTTGGTCCAGTTTTCGGCTTAAAAGGCGGTGCTACGGGTGGGGGTAAAGCTAAGGTGATCCCTTCTGATGATATCAATCTCCATTTCACTGGAGACATTCATGCCGTTACGGCAGCCCATAATCTCTTAGCAGCCATGGTGGATAATCGTCTTCATTTTGATGGGGCCTGTGGCTTGCTCGATTGCCGCAAGGTCACCTGGAAGCGGGTTCTTGATATGGATGACCGAGTGCTAAGAGAAGTGATTGTCGGAATAGGCGGACCTCTTAGAGGAATAGCTCGGGAATCAGGTTTTGAGATTACGGCTGCCTCTGAGGTCATGGCTATCCTTTGTTTATCGATAGACCTTATTGAGTTAAAAGAAAGATTAGGCAAGATTGTGGTTGGTTATACTCCGGATGACCGGCCGGTTTTAGCTCAAGAATTAAAAGCTCATGGAGCTATGGCAGCGCTTCTGCGAGAGGCTATTAAACCTAATTTGGTTCAAACCCTTGAAGGCACACCTGCCCTCATCCACGGTGGACCTTTTGCCAATATTGCCCATGGGACAAATTCCGTCATTGCGACAAGGCTAGGCTTAAGCCGGGCTGACTATGTCGTTACTGAGACTGGCTTTGGTGCTGATTTAGGGGCTGAGAAATTTTTTAATATTGTGGTTCGGACGGGTCATATTCCTCCGCCTGCTTGTTGTGTTTTGGTGGCCACAATTCGGGCCCTTAAATATCATGGTGGTGTAACTTTGGAAAATCTTGAACAACCAAATTTAGAAGCCCTTGAGCGCGGCTTTGAAAACCTTAAACATCATGGCACCATTCTTCGGTCTTTTGGCCTCCCCTTTGTGGTGGCTCTTAATCGCTTTTCGGCTGATAAGCAAGAAGAAATAACCCATTTTGCCTCCCTCTGTTATCAATCTGGCTTCCGCTTTGCTCTGAGTGAAGTCTATGAAAAAGGCGGTGAGGGTGGATTAATTCTGGCCGAAGAAGTAATGAGGGCGATTAAAGAAGATCAAGCCAATTTTAATTTTCTTTATCCTTTAGACCTTTCGCTTGAAGAAAAAATTCAAATTATTGCTCAAAAAGTTTATGGCGCAGCTGAGGTGGCCATGGAAGGGAAAACTCGACGGAAGCTCCAAAAAATGGAAAAGGATGGTTTTAAGAATTTACCTGTATGCATTGCTAAAACCCAATATTCCCTTTCCGATGATGAAGAACTTAAAGGTCGACCGCATGGCTTCAAGCTAATTGTGACCGATGTTTCCCTAAGTGCCGGGGCGGGTTTTGTCGTTGTTCTTTGTGGGGATATTATGACAATGCCTGGTTTACCCCGTCATCCGGCCGCCGAAAGAATTGATATTACCCCCGAAGGCGAGATTATTGGCCTGAATTAAAAAACTTTTCTTATAATTCAAGCCGAGCAACTCCTCCTGAGAATTGAAAAAGGGATAATCGTCAATTAAGATTCACCTTTTTTTTTACTTATGATAAAAAGGAGAAGATATTATTGCCAATAAACGAAAGAAGGAGAGGAATCATGTGCCAAGTAAGAGATGTTTTCATCGTCAGTGCGGCCAGGACAGCCATTGGTGCTTTTCTGGGAGCACTGAAGGATTTTACCGCTCCTGAGCTCGGGGGTATAGCTATTAAGGAAGCTGTGACCCGAGCCGGTTTGGCCCCTGAAAATGTCCAAGAAGTAATTATGGGTAACGTGGTTTCGGCCGGTCTGGGGCAAGCCCCGGCAAAACAAGCAGCCGTCAAAGGTGGCCTGCCTTATACTGTTAGCTGTTATGCGGTCAATATGGTTTGCGGTTCTGGATTAATGGCCATTATTCTTGGGGCTAAAAGCATTCAGCTCGAAGAAAAAGAAATTGTTGTGGCTGGCGGAATGGAAAGCATGAGTCGTAGCCCTCACCTTATCTGGGGTTTAAGAGATGGAGTTAAATTTGGTGACGTGCCAATGAAGGATGCGATGATTTATGATGGTCTCTGGTGTGCTTTTGAAAATATTCACATGGGAATTACTGGTGAAATTATTGCCGAACGTTTTGGGGCGACTCGAGAAGAGCAAGATCTTTATGCTCTAAGCTCCCATCAAAAAGCTATCAAAGCTATCGATCATGGGTATTTTGACGAAGAAATTGTCCCTATCACCGTGCCTCAAAAAAAGGGCGAGCCTTTGATTTTTAAAATTGATGAAGGTCCTAGGCGAGATACTTCTTTAGAGAAATTGTCAAAATTAAAGCCGGCTTTTAAAAAGGATGGGACTGTAACCGCTGGCAATGCTTCTCAACTTAATGATGGGGCTGCGGCCTGTGTTCTCGCTTCCGAAGAGGCGATCAAAAAATTCCAATTAAAAGAACCCATGGCCAGAATTGTTGGTTGGGCCACTAATCCGGTAGAGCCAGCCATGGTCATGTATGCGCCCAAGGGAGCAATTGAGAAGGTCGTAGCAAACGCTGGCTGGAAGCTAGAAGAGGTAGATCTTTTTGAAATCAATGAGGCTTTTTCGGCGCAAATGGTGGTTTTACTTAAGGAGTTGAAACTTGACCGAGAAAGAGTTAATGTCCATGGTGGCGCGGTCGCTTTGGGTCATCCCATAGGCGCCACAGGGGCCAGAATACTAACTACTCTGATTTATGCACTTAAACATCGAAATTTGAAGAAAGGGGTGGCTTCTCTTTGCTTAGGCGGCGGCGATGCCGTCGCTTTAGCTGTAGAAATGGTTTAATTTTAAAATAGGGGGGAATTATGGCGATAAAGAAAATCGGGATTGTTGGGGCCGGAACTATGGGCAGTGGAATTGCTCAGGTGGCGGCCACAGCTGGGTTTGACGTTTTTCTTCAAGACATCAGTCAAGATCAACTTGATCGAGCTGTTCACGTTATCGGGAAAAGCTTAGATAAGTTGATTGAAAAAGGGAAAGTTAGTGAAGCTAAAGACACGATTCTCAGTCGAATCAAAATGACCAAGGATTTAACTGTTTTAAAAGAAAGCGATTTGATCATTGAGGCGGTTTTTGAGAATGTGGACGTGAAGAAGCAAGTTTTGCAAGCTCTTGATAATCTTCTGCCGTCTGAGGTCATCTTTACAACCAACACTTCTTCCATTTCTATAACCAAATTGGCCGCTTTTACCTCCAGACCAGATCGTTTCATGGGCCTGCATTTCATGAATCCAGTTCCCTTAATGACTCTAGTGGAATTGATCAAGGGTCTTCAGACTTCGTCTGAAACCTTTGTTCAAGTTAAAGAACTTGCCGAAAAAATGGGTAAAGTTCCGGTTGAAGCCAATGATTTTCCTGGTTTTATTTCCAATCGAATTCTCATGCCGATGATCAACGAAGCGATTTTCGCTTTAATGGAAGGGGTGGGTACAGTTGAAGCGATCGATACTGTCATGAAATTGGGCATGAATCACCCGATGGGGCCATTAGCTTTAGCTGATCTCATTGGCCTTGATGTTTGTCTAAATATCATGGAAGTGCTTTATGAGGGTTTTCGCGATCCTAAATATCGCCCCTGCCCTCTGCTGCGCAAGATGGTTGAGGCTGGCTATTTAGGCCGCAAATCGGGACGTGGATTTTACAAATATAGCTAAAAAAGTTTAAATTATGGTAGGCCAGTTAAAAAATTTGCCTTAATAAATTAACTCAATTCAATCTCCTCCTTCACCTTGAGATGGGGGAGAAGGGAGGATAGGATGAAGGAAGAAGAACGCCAGTCAGCCTCCAGGCTTAAAGCTTTGGAGGCAGCCGTAACTCAGATCGAGAAACAGTTCGGCAAGGGAGCGGTGATGAGGCTCGGTCAAAAGGAAGCGGCTGAAAAAATCCCTAGTATACCTACAGGTTCAATAGCCTTTGATTTAGCTTTAGGTATCGGTGGCTTTCCTCGTGGTCGCGTGGTGGAAATTTTTGGACCGGAAGCCACCGGCAAGACTACCTTGGCCCTTCATGTAATTGCTGAAGCCCAGAAAAGGGGCGGGATGGCCGCTTTCATTGATGCTGAACATGCCCTTGATCCTAAATATGCTGCGGCTGTGGGCGTTGATGTAGATAATTTATTGATCTCTCAGCCAGATTATGGCGAGCAAGCCCTAGAGATAGCTGAAGTCCTGGTTAGAAGTGGTGCGGTCGATGTGATCGTGGTTGATTCGGTTGCGGCCTTAGTGCCCAAAGCAGAACTTGAAGGGGAAATGGGGGATGCCCATATGGGTCTTCAAGCTAGGTTAATGAGCCAAGCTTTGCGCAAATTAACAGCCATTGTTAGCCGCTCTCGGACCTGTTTTATCTTTGTCAACCAAATCAGAGAGAAAATTGGGGTATTCGTGGGTTCACCCGAAACGACCACCGGCGGTCGCGCCCTAAAATTCTATGCTTCCATGAGGATCGATGTGCGACGCTTAACGGCGATCAAAGAAGGAGAGACAGTTATTGGAAATCGAGTTAAAATCAAGGTGGTCAAGAATAAACTGGCTCCCCCTTTTAAAGAGGCTGAATTTGACATTATTTTCGGCGAAGGAATCTCTCGGGAAGGCGATCTTATTGATTGCGGTCTCCAATATGGCGTGTTAGAAAAGACTGGAACTTGGTATTCTTATCAAGGTGAACGTCTTGGTCAGGGTCGAGAAAATGTCAAAAAGTTACTTAAAGAAAATAAAGAATTAGCTCTCAGAATTGAAAGAGATATTCGACACAAAGTGGGGTTAAGCGAAGAAGTGCCCGAAGCCAAGACTGAGAAAAAAGCTTCAAGCTAAGAAAAAGAGCTTTCCTATGAATCGACTCGCTTTAAGTAAAAGGATAGTTAAGGTTGGTTTGCCCCCAGGAAGTTTAGTTCATGTGGGCGAGGTAAAATTAGCTCGCCCCGAAATTTTTCTCGCTCGTTATAATGACTCTTTTTTTGAAGAGGTTAAAGTTACCGACCTTAAAGAAGATCTAAAGTTAAGCCAAGAATTTAATACTTGGGTTAAAGTTTGTGGGGTTAATGACAGTCAGGTTATTGCCACTTTGGGAGAAATTTTTAACCTTCACCCACTTATTCTCGAAGATATCATGAATACAGATCAGCGACCAAAAGTTGAAGAGATGCCCGATTATTTATTTCTAGTCCTTCGCTCTCTCGATTTTGATGAGACCACCAAAGAAATCGTTTCTGAACAAATCGCCTTGATTCTTGGTCGAAATTTTGTTCTTTCTTTTGAAGAAAGCCTGAGTCCAGTTTTTGAACCGGTTTGGGAAAGACTTCGTCAGGGAAAGGGCCGATTAAGGCGGTTAGGCCCAGATTATCTACTTTATACCTTGATTGATGCTATTGTCGATCGCTATTTTCTTGTCCTCGAAAGATTGGGCGAAAGAATTGAAAATCTTGAGGAAGAGCTAGTGGCCAATCCTCAAAGGGAATTCATAAATGAAATTCATGCTCTTAAAAATGCGACCTTGATGATGAGACGTTCGGTCTGGCCCCTGAGAGAAGCGATCAGTTGGATTGGGCGGTCTGGTTCACCTTTAATCAAAGAAACCATAACTGTCTTTCTTCGGGATGTCTATGACCACACCATTCAAGTGATTGATACCGTGGAAACCTTTAGAGATATGCTCAGTGGTATGCTTGATATTTACCTTTCGAGTTTATCTCACCGCATGAATGAAATCATGAAGGTGCTAACAATTATTGCCACTATTTTTATTCCAATTACTTTTATTGCTGGAGTCTATGGTATGAATTTTGAATATATGCCTGAACTCAAGTGGCCTTGGGGATATTTTGCCTGTCTGTTATTAATGCTGGCCTGCGCCTTAAGTCTGATTTTTTATTTTCGAAAAAAGAAGTGGCTTTAGATGGAAAGCTAAAAACAAAATTGATCATCAATGGAGGAAAGCAAAAGAATCAAGGAAAATAAAATGACAAAAAAGACTAAATTAATTGGGCTTGGTCTTGGTGGCCTCTTCCTTATTATCGCTCTTCTTCAAAATCGCGGGATGGTTGAATTTCATTTTCTTTTCTGGAAAATGAGTGTTTCTGAAGTAATCCTAATTCCGATTCTCCTTTTAATTGGCTTTGTGCTTGGTCTTTTGGCTGGACGTCGAAGTAAATGAAATAATTTATCCATCTTCAACGAACAATTAGTCCCAGCTTATTTTTTACCCATTCTGAAAAATTAGAAGATCATAAAATTAAAATCATATTATTTTTATTTAGGAGTAAGAAGTTGATTTAAAATGGGAGGGAGAAAGTGAAAGGAATTTGGCTCCACATAAAAAAGCAAGGAATTAGGGGTTTATTAGCGTCGATTCCCATCATTTTTTCCTATTTACTTATCCGCTTTCTTTATTTAACGATTGATCAGCGAGTGGCTCCGCTGATTCAAAAATTGCTTGGCTTTCAGATTCCTGGCCTAGGCTTGCTCCTTATTTTAATTCTGCTTTATCTTGTGGGGCTAGCGGCCAGTCATTGGGCTGGTCGCCAGCTTTTCCAAATAATTGAAGCCATTACGACCCGCTTACCCTTAATCAAAACAATTTATTCTGTAGGGAAAAAGCTAGCCGATGCCTTGTCTTTGCCTGGAGAACAGGCTTTCCAGAGAGTCGTTCTCCTTGAATATTTCCGCCCTGGGGTTTGGACGGTGGCTTTTGTTACTGGTTCCATTGTCGACCGGAAGACAGGCGAAAGATTTTTGAGACTTTTTATTCCGACTACCCCCAATCCTACTTCTGGCTTTATGGCCATGGTCCCTGAAGGCCAAGCAAGATCAGTTTCCTGGTCAACTGAGGAAGCCATTAAAATAGTTATTTCAGGAGGAATTATTGGCCCTGAAGAAATTTAAACTTAGGTTTTTTTATATATTTTTCTTTTCCATTACGAGCGACGGTAGCCTCACAATTCTTCGGTCAGGACAATTCGACTTTCATGCCCAATGCCTTTGGACGCTAAGTGAGTCGGCCATGAGGCTATAAAAAAAGGAATTCCGTCTCCCTTTGGTCAATAAGCGTTTAAAGGGGAAGGCCCACTGCACTTAGATAAATTGTGCTTTCCTCTCGACCATCCAGGCCAAGGAGAGCATTAACTTCTTCGTCGTAGAAAGCTCCAATCTGGCAGCTACCTAACTTACAGGCCACAGCGGCCAGGGCCAGGTTTTCAGCCAGGTGGCCGGCATCTAAATAAATATAACGATAAGCCCGTTGACGATATTTCCAAGTGGAGCGGGCAAAAAGAGCAGTCCAGATAAAAACAACGGCTGCCTCAGCCACAAACGATTGATCAAGGGCGGCTCGCGCTAAGGCCTGACCAAAGTGACCACTTTTAATTTTTTCAAGAGCATGGGCTGAAACATCATAATGATATATTCCTGGCTCTAAATCTTTAACTTGGTGAACGCTCAAATAAGTTTCAATAGGATAAAGGGCACCAGCTGAAGGAGCGGCTCGGAGCTCGAAACCAAATTCTCGAGCTGTTATTCCTTGGCAGGCCCAAAGAAGAAGAGAAAGAGTTTCTAAAGACAAAGGCTGAGAGGAAAATTGGCGAACACTTCTTCTTCGACTGAGGCATTCCCAAAGGGAAGTTTTTTCAAAAGGAGCTGGTGAAGGCAAAGACAAGCGAGGAGCTTGGGGATAACGTTTGTATCTACCAGGCCATTTCTCGGTTCGACTCAGTCCACTAAGCTGGCCTCGCCGATACTTGGTCTTTTCCTGAAATAGCCGACCAATTTCCTCTGTCATGCTTATTTTTTCTTTATTTTTTCCAATTCTAATCGGGCATCTTCAAAATAAGGGTTTAGAGAAAGAGCCTTCTCCAAAGCTTGAACAGCAATTTCTAGATGCCCAGCTAAGCGATTTAATCGTCCATATTCGAAGAGAAGGCGTGGTTCCCGAGGATAGAATTTGAGACCGGTTTGAAGCAAGCTAAGGGCTTCCTTGATTTTTTTCGCCCGCTGCAATTGACCACTCCAGGTCAAAAAACGTTCGATGGAAATGGCTGAAGAATAAGGATCAAAGGAATAAGCCTGTTCTAGAGCTTTTTGGCCGTTATTTATATCTCCTGTCGAAAAATAGGCAATACCTAAGGCAGCCTGGAGACCGGGCGACAAAGGATAAACTTCCAAGCCGAGTTTGATAATTCGTAGAGCTTCATCATTTTTCTGCGAGTTAAGAGCCTCTTGAGCTGCTCGAATGTAAAAGGATGAGTAATCGGGGAAAATATTTGTTCCTAAAAAATTCCTTTTTAGGCGAGAGGTCAGCTCGGCCCAATTAGTGGTTAGATCAATCTCGAGGTTAATTAAGTCTGAGCGAAAAGTTTTTGGCCAATCAAGGTTCCAAGTTTCAATTAATTTTTTTATTTCTTTATCGAAACTTGGGAGTTTTGCCCCGTCCTTTTTATTTTCACTGAGTCGGATGTAATCAAGGAAAAAGGAAACTGGTCCTACTTGGTGATACTTCTTTAATTTTGTTGGTTCTCCCTGACTTAAAGAGGTCGCCATAAAAGAGCCAATTTTAGTAAGATGATGTCGACCAGCTGGATGAATTCCAGTTAGAACAAATTTTCGGGCTGATGGCCGATTTCGGACAATTGATTTAGGATTTAAATATTGATTGAAGAGTTTAAAGCTAGTCTCGGTTTCCGTTGAAAAAGCCACTGGACCCTTATTCCAGTAATATTGGCTTAAACCATGATTAAAAATTTGTTCACAGGCCTTCCAAATGATATAGCTATCAATACTATTAGTATAAACCGACAAGTCAAGCTTTTCCTGGAAGATGAGCTCAGCTAATTTTCGAGTATAAGGAACAAGGTCAGTTCCTTCAAGGTTACAAGCTAGGGCAATAACCAATTTTTCTTCAGGGAAAATAGCTAAATGAGTTCTCGTTTCCTGTTGGGAACCGCTGTGATTTACGTAGAAATGGCCGTTCCAGGGCCCAACCACCCAACCCATGCCATAGCCAGTGTAGAAGCCATTTTTTTGAACCATTGAGGTTAACATTATTTTTCTAGTTTCAGGTTTGAGAAGCTCACCCTCAATAATCAATTTATAACCATAGTTAACCAAGTCTATAACTGTTGAGCGAGTCCCACCGCCCGCAAAGCGACTCGAAACATCGATAAATTCTGATGGTTTGAGATCATTGGCAATGAGCCGATAGCCTCGAACTCGATTGGGGATCAACTCTATTTGACTATCGAGTCTAGAAGCCACCATCCCCAGAGGCTCAAAAATTTTCTGATGGATAAATTCACCATAGGGAAGACCGGAGGCTCCTTCAATTACCGCCCCTAAAAGATTATATCCATAGGTGGAATAATTATATCTTGTGCCAGGTTCAGCCACGAGAGGAAAATCTTTAAAAATAGCTAAAGCTTCTTCAGTTGTTTTTGGCTCCCGGATGCGACCTTCCAAATCGTAATTTCGATAATGGCTAATCCCAGCCAAGTGGCCAAGAAGTTGGCGGATAGTTATCGGCCAAGGCTTGCGAGGAAAGGAAGGAACATATTTCTGAACCTCATCATCAAGATCGAGTTTGCCTTCTTCATAAAGAATCAGGATGGCCACCGCAGTGATGGTTTTAGTAATTGAAGCTAGACGATAGGCGCTTTCAGGCGAAGCCGGAACATCATTTTCTAAATCAGCATAGCCAAATCCTTTAGCCCAGAAGAAATCGCCCCAACGAAAAGCTACTGATAGACCAGGAACACGATCCCTTTTCATTTGGTTTTTGACAAAAGCTTCATAGGTTGAAATTATATTTTGAAGGTCAGGAGGTAGGTTTTCTCTTTCCTTAGTTAGGCCTAAAGAAGAAGCTAAAACCAAAAAAAGGAGAAAGAAAATAAAAAGAATATTGAAACATGGTTTTTTTTGGCTGATTATCATTTCAAAGAATATTTTTTTCTTTTTTATATCATTCTCAATGATAGCCGTCAAGCTTTAACGGCTTTTCTCTTCATCACCTGACAAATTGTCTTCCAAAGAGTGACAAATTGAAGCGGTTTGGCGATATAGCCATCCATTCCTGCAGATAAACATTTTTGACGATCTCCTTTGAGAGCATGGGCGGTTAAGGCGATAATGGGCGTATAGCGGTTTGTTTTTTTCTCTAAGCTTCTTATAATCTTAGCCGTTTTTAGACCATCCATTTCCGGCATTTGGACATCCAGGAAAATCAGATCAAAATCTTGGTTTTTTATCGCTTCTATGACCTGATGGCCATTATCGACCACCCAAACTTGATGACCCATTTTCTCTAACAAATGTTGAGCTACCTTTTTATTAATAGCATTATCTTCAGCTAGGAGAATTCTTAAAGAGGGCTGATTTTCGCGTAGGTAATGGCGGGTGATGAGAATCCGGGATTCAGGATGAGTCGGTTGACGGCCGAAGGCATAAGCTAAGGCTTGAAGCAATTCACCTTGTCGAACTGGCTTAGTTAGATAGACTGCTACCCCTAGCTCTCGGCAACGGGCTGCATCTTCCCTTAAACCGGCTGAAGTCAAGAGAATGATGACAGGCTCGCCCAAATGAGGATTTTTTCGGATTATTTCCGTTAAAGTAAAACCATCCATTTCAGGCATATGGGCATCAAGAAGCAGGAGCTCAAAGGGATCGTGCTCTTTGATGGCCTTCTGCATTAAATTGAGAGCTTCCTGGCCATTCGAAGCTCCGGCAGGTCGCAGTTGCCATGAAGTTAAAAGTTCGGTTAAGATTCGCCGATTGGTCGCGTTGTCATCGACGATAAGCACATGGAGTGACTTTAGTTTTTCCAGACTAGCCGGAGTAATTTTAGATTCTTTTTTTCTAGACCAAGTTAAATTAATGGTAAAAAAGAAAGTGCTGCCTTGGCCAATTTCGCTTTCGACCCAAATTCGGCCCCCAAAAAGATGAACTAGCTGCGAAGCGATTGCTAGGCCAAGGCCACTACCTCCATAGCGTCGCGTGGTTGAAGTATCGGCTTGAGTGAAGGCTTCAAAAATAAGCTTTTGTTTTTCTTTAGGAATGCCGATTCCTGTATCTCTTACCTTGAAAAGAAGGGTAACTTCCCGGCCTTTTTTCCCTAATAATTCAACTGAGACTTCTATTTCACCCTGATCCGTAAATTTAATGGCGTTACTTACAAGATTGAGAATAATTTGACGAAGCCGGCCAGGATCGCCTCGGAACTGGTCAGGAAGATCAGGTGATATCCGACAAACAAGTTCTAGCCCTTTCTTTTCAGCCTGAAGGGCTAGGGATGAAACCGCATGCTCCACTGTATCTCTTAAATTAAAGGGAATTTTTTCCAAATCGATTCTTCTGGCTTCAATTCGAGAGAAATCAAGAACATCATTGAGCAAGCGTAGAAGAGAGTGAGCCGATTCTTGAATGGCTTCGAGATATTCTCGAATATCAGGTGGTGGATTAGCATCGAGGGCCAAATCAATCATGCCTAAAATCCCATTCATGGGGGTTCTAATTTCATGGCTCATGTTAGCTAAAAATTCGCTTTTAGCTTGGCTGGCGGCTTGGGCCTGACGTCTCGCTTCAACCAATTCAGTGACATCAATTATATTGACGAGAAAGCCATCGTAGGAACCATTCCGATAAATGGGTTGAAAACGAAAAACACAATCACGCTCCCCCAATCTCTGTTCGCAAGCAATTATTTTATTTTTATTCTTTGAAGATTGAAAAAAATTTATTATCTCATTGAGTTTTTGACCATTAGAAGGCGAAACAAATTCAGTCATTGGCTGGCCAATGACTTCCTGCCTTTTCCGGCCGTAAAGCTCAAGGAAAAAGTCATTGACCTCAATTATTCGATTATCTGGCCCAGCAAAGGCAATGCCTTCCTTCATTCCTGAAATCATTGTCGCCAATTTAGCTCTTTCCTTTTCTTTTTCTTCTTCTGCCTTTTTTCGGTCCGTTATATCTCGGTAGATGGCATAACAAGCTTCTACCTGGCCATCAACCACAATGGGCGAGACCATAAGAGAGACATGAACCAGCGTGCCATCCTTTCGCTTCCGAATAGTTTCGAGGTTTATTTTCTCTCCTCGAGCGACTTTACTTGTGATATCTTCAGCTCGTTTCCTAAATTGAGCTGGGGCCACCAGCCGATCTATATTCTGACCTAAGGCTTCGTGAGCTTTATAGCCAAAAATCCGAGTAAACTCCGGATTAATGCGGATAACTTTACCTTTGAGGTCAGTAATAACGACCGCTTCTTGAGCGCTCGAGTAAAGGCTATCGAGATAGGCCTTTTCTTTCCGGGCTTGTCTTTCAGCTAAATGGCGAGCGGTTATATCTCTGGCCACCTGGATGACCTTAGTTATTTTCCCTCGCCGATCAAAGACGGGCGAGGTCGCCAAAGAAACAATTCGGCCATAGGCCGTAGTTTTTTCAACGAAATCAGGTTTACCTGTTTTTAGGACTTTTAAGACTGGACAACCCGAGCAGACTTGTTTTCTTTTATGAAAAACTTCATAGCATTTTTTACCCAGATAATCGTTGGGCCGACGCAGCTTGAGCCATTGAGTCATGGTTGAATTTCCATGAAGAATGTTGAAAGCAGGATCGATGACCATAATTGAGTCAGGGATGGCCTCAAAGAGGGCTTCAAGATCAGCTCTAGCCTTTTCCAAACTTTCATTGCTCACCCGTAATTCTTCATTCGTCGCTTCCAATTCTTCATTGGCAGCCCTAATTTCCTCCATCATGGCTTCAAGTTCCTCATTAGCTGTCCGCAATTCTTCTTCTCTTTCGCTGAGTTTTTGATTAAGAGCCATAAGTTCCTGATGATGAAGAATTAATTCGCGGCGCGCGGCTTCAATATCATCCGATAACCTTTGCAGGGAAGTCACTCCTTGGGACAGGCTGCCAATCAATTCATTAAAACTCCGTTTCTTTTTAGTCTTTGAGATTTTCATGTCTTGCCTCTCAGCCAAAAAAAGATTTTCTTCTTTTTGAATTTGTCATTTTTCGATAAAAACAAAATCGGCTGGAAACAAGTTCGAGAGAGCTGTCAAGATTGATTCTTTCGGATCGGCCTAAAAGAAGAAGGCCGCCTTCGTTTAGAGACTGAATCAATTTTTTTAAGAGAAGACTTTGTGCCTCAGGCCGGAAAAAAATAAGAAGATTCCGACAGACGATTAAATCAAATTTTCCTGGGGCTTTATCCTGAAGCAAATCATGTTGGCGAAAATTAACCAGCTGTCTAAGTTCAGGCGTAAGTCGGAAAAGCTTAGGTTTTATTTCAGTGAAATAGATTTGACGATAGTGGCGAGGAACATACCGCAATTCGCTTGCGGAATAAAGAGCTTCTCTAGCTTTATCTAAAACTTGAGGAGAAATGTCGGTCGCTAGGATAAGGGGATGAAGGCCTCGCTCTGTTGCTGGGCGATGGAGAATCATAGCTAAAGTGAAAGGCTCCTGCCCTGAGGCGCAACCGACCGACCAGATGCGGATCCGACGTCGCTTCGAAGCCATCAACTGATTTAGCCAGCCAGGAAGAAGACGTTGCTCGAAGTAAGTAAAAACAGGTCGATCCCGAAAAAACCGAGTTACATGAATAAGCAGATTTTCTTTAAAGATAAAGGCCTCTTCAGGATGATTCTTGATGTAGGCAAGATACTCTTTAATCTTTCGACACCGAGTGGCTTGAAGCCTTAGCTCTAGACGTCGCTTAAGGGTTGAATCTCGATAAGCTCGGGCATTAAAGCCAGTCAGCCGAAAGATTAAAGCCAATAGGCTATTTAAGGGGTCTGCTTGTCTGGAAGTTGCCCCTTCGATGAAAACCGGCCGCTCCGCTGAATAAATAAAAGGGACTACTTGCCTCTTTTTCGAATTTCCGCTCATATTATCCTCTTTTAGTTTTTTTTAGAAACTGAATCTTATCAATCACCGCCAGAGGTGATTTATGGGGCGAAAAGGCCTAACCAAAAAGAGAAGATTGTTTCACCAAAAGGTGGACTCGCTAAATCTAGGACAGCAATGATATAATTTAAGAAGTGGGCGGGAATTGGCTAAAAATAAAAGGGATAACTTTTTCCCTCCTAATCTTTCTTTTCTCGATAACTTTTTTAGAGGCTGAGGGAGACCGAAAATTTAAAACGATTCTTCTAATAAATCCTCTTGCCCCTTGGCAAAGCGATTGGGCCGAAAAAGCTGCTCATCTTTTTCAGGCGGCCGCTTCAGTTTTGGAAAAGAAGGCCCAATTAAGCTTTGAAATTGAAAGAATCGAAATCTGGGAGAAAGAAGCGACTTCGTTAGAGGCGATAGCAGCATCCATTGAAAAAGAGCTAAGACGAGATACAAAGACCATTGTCGTCGCCTTAGTTTATCTTAACCCTTTCCCTTCCTCTTTTTTTGGTTTTTCTTGGTTTAATGAAGGTATTGTCGTGGTTCAAATTCAGGAAAAAGAAGAATTGACCATTCGAGCTTTGCTTCATGAGCTGGCTCATTTATTTGGAGCTGTTCATGTGGCTGAGGCGAACTCGGTGATGGATCTTTGGAATCGCGGCTCTGACCTTGATCCCTTAAACTTAGAAATTATCAAACTTTTCGGAGAAAGAACCTTCAATGATTTTCGTTATCCTCTCCGGGGTAATAAAAGAAATCAGGTTCTCTCTTTATATCAAAAAATTGCGGCTTCTTTAAATTCATTAATCAAGGAAATAAAAAGCCAGAAAGAGTTGTCTCGGAAAAAAATACCAAATTCTCTTGAAGATGTTTTTTTAAGCATGGCTCAAATTGAACTTGAGGCAAGAAATTACGCTGAAGTTCTTAAGTTAGGCCAATGTGCTTTAGATCTCAATCCCAACTCCTTTGAGGCTCTCAATTTTATGGCCATAGCTCGAAGAAGAAGAGGTGAGTTTGATGAGGCGATTTCTCTCTATCGAAAAATCCTTGAGACTAGACCTCAGGAAGCTCGAATTTATTATAACCTAGGCATAGCCTTGAGCAAAAAAGGAGAGTTAACGGCAGCTCTCGAAGCCTACGAACAAGCTTTAAATTTAAGACCTAATATGGTCGAAGCAATGGGTAATAAAGCTGAGATCTTGTTGCGACTTGGTCAAGAAAAAAAAGCTGAAGAACTGTTGACAAAGGCGATTTCCTTAAGACGAGATTTTGCTTTAGGCCTAGTTAATTTAGCTGAAATTCATTTTCGAAGAAAAGAATATGCGATCGCTAAGAAATTGGTGACGGAAGCTTTATTATCTGACCCAGAGCTCTCTGAAGCTCACAATATGAAAGGGAAATTACTTCACCAAGAGGGCCAAGTAGCTGAGGCGATGCAAGCCTTTGCTTTAGCCCTGGAGCTTGATCCTGCTCAAGCTAAAGCCGCTCATAACTTGGGAAATTGTCTCCTCGAACTCAATCGTTTGAATGAAGCCCAAGATTTTTTTAAAAAAGCCCTTTCCCTTTCACCCTCTATGGCTGAGGCCTACGAAGGTTTGGGGACTTGTCAACTTTTGCTAAAGGATGTCAATGGGGCCATCAACAATTTTTTGAAAGCCAGAGAACTTGGGCTTAAAACTCCAGGTTTGTATTTAAATTTGAGCACTGCCTTCATCTACCAAGGAATCTGGCTGGAAGCCGCCAAAGCGGCTGAAGAAGCCCTAAAACTAGATTCTAGCTTAGCCCTGGCTTGGAATAATCTTGGGATCTGCGCTTTGGGCCAAAAGGATTATGGGCAGGCGGAAAAACACTTTCGCCAGGCCCTTTTCTTTGAGCCGGAAAACAAACAAGCCTTGGCCAATTTGGCCTCTCTTTTTCTTGGTCTGACCAGATGGTCTGAAGCAGCTGAAATTTATAGACGTCTCCTGGAATTATCCCCGGCTGATGCGGTAAGTCATAACAATTTGGCTTTTGTTTATTATCAGTTAGGCAATTTCGAGCAAGCTTGGGAGCATCTTGAGCGAGCCCGTTCGCTTGGCTTAGCTGTTAACCTAGAATTTATGGAAGAGGTAAAGAAAAAAATAAAAAAGAAGGGAATGAAAGAATAGAAAAGGAGACGATAAATAAGAATCTAAGGGGAATTATATAGGACCTTTCGAAGATACTTCCCAGTTATAGAATGAGAAGAAGCCGCTACTTCCTCGGGTGTACCTTCAGCGACAATTTGTCCCCCTCGATCGCCTCCTTCAGGCCCAAGGTCAATTACATAATCTGCACACTTAATGACATCCAAATTATGTTCAATTACTACAACCGTATGACCGGAATCAACCAAGCGCTGAAAACAACGTAAGAGGACAGAAATATCAGCCGCATGGAGGCCAATGGTTGGTTCATCGAAAAGATAAACGATTCTTTTGCCTGGTTCATGAACAAGATGATGGGCCAGCTTAAGACGCTGCAACTCGCCTCCAGACAGGGTTGTGGTCGGCTGGCCAAGCTTGAGATAACCTAAGCCAACATCGAGAAGAGGTTGCAGATAGCGAGTTACTTCCGGAAATTCTTGGAAAAAGTCCATGGCCTCTTGAGCGGTCATGGCTAAAACCTCAGCGATGGATTTGCCGCGATATTTGATTTCTAGAATTTCGGGTTTATAACGCAATCCCTGGCAAGCTTCACAGGTGAGAACAACATCAGAAAGAAATTGCATTTCCACAATTTGTTGACCGGCCCCTTTACACGCCTCACATCGGCCACCCGGAGTATTAAAGGAGAAGAAACCTGGTTTAAGGCCTAATAACCGAGCTTCCCTGGTTAGACTGAAAATTTCTCGGATGCCATCCATTACTTTCATGTAGGTAGCTGGAATTGAGCGGGGCGAAGTACTGAGAGGCGACTGATCAACCATAATCATTTTATCAATAAATTCCAAGCCTTTGATTTTTTTGAAGCCTCCTTGAGCTTCGCCTAACCAGCCTAAATAAAGAACATCGTAAAGAAGCGTACTTTTGCCTGACCCAGAAACGCCGGTTAAACAAGTAAAACAGCTTAAGGGAAGACGGACATCAATGTTTTTAAGATTATGTTTACAGGCACCGATAATTTCAAGATAAGCTCGGGCTCGCCGGCGCTCAAGGGGAGGTTCAATTCGAAATTCTTGGCGCAGATATCGAGCCGTCAACGTCTTTTCATGCTGGATAAATTTATCGAGAGGTCCAGCATAGAGAACCTCTCCTCCAGCTTCTCCAGCTCCTGGACCGAGATCGATTATATAATCGGCAGCCTTGATAATTTCAGGATCATGCTCGACCACTAGGACCGTATTGCCTACATCTTTTAATGATTTCAAAGTGTTTATGAGTCGTTGGTTATCTCTAGGATGTAGTCCAATTGAGGGTTCATCTAAAATAAAAAGAGTCCCCACTAGGGAACTGCTTAAAGCAGCAGCTAAATTAATTCTTTGGGCTTCCCCTCCGCTTAAAGTGAAGGTCATTCGGTCGAGGGTAAGATAATCGAGACCCACTTCAAGGAGAAAGCGAAGACGATTTTCGATTTCAGCCACCAAACGCTCGGCAATCTGTTTTTCGAAAAAAGTTAGTTCGAGGGAATGGAAGAAATCAGCGGCCTCTCTGACGGTCATTCGGCAAACATCGCCAATTGATTTACCTCTAATTTTAACCTGAAGGGCCTGGGGATTAAGTCGCTGACCATGGCAAGCCGGACAAGGAACGTATTTTCGGTACCGACTTAAAAAAACTCTAACCTGGACCTTGTATTTTTTAGTTTGGAGCCATTCAAAGAAGCCCTTAACCCCATAATAACCGTCGCCGCCGTCGAGGATGAACCTTTGCCATTTGGGTTTAAGATTTTTAAAAGGAATGTCTGTAGGAATTCCTTTCCGCCTGGCTTCATGGAGGAGTTCCTCTTGGAGCTCATAAGAGCCTGGTTTTGACCAAGGTTCAATAGCCCCTTCTTCCAGGGATTTGGATTTGTCTGGAATGATCTTATCTTCGTCAAGAATAGCCAGATCACCAAAACCGTGACATACTGGACAAGCCCCCTGGGGCGAGTTGAAGGAAAAAAGGTTGGGATAGGGCTCTTCATAGACAAGGTGACAGGTTCGGCATTCTAGGCGTCTCGAATAAATTTTTTCCTTTCCCTTGAGAGATAAAATTTTTATCCTTTCGTCTCCTCTTCGAAGGGCAATTTCCAAGGAATCAACGAGTCTTTCCTTTTCCTCAGGTTCGACTCTCAGGCGGTCAACAAAAACATCGACTTGCTTTTGTCGGCCTGGGTTAAATTTATCTATCTCTATTATTTGCTGACCTTTAACAAGTCGGAAAAAACCGTCCCTTTTTAAAGGAACCAAGCCTCGCTCTAAGGGCCAAGTGAAAGCAATTATTATTTCCTCACCTTTTAAAGATGGCCAGAGGTCGTCTACTATTGAGTCAAGAGTATCCCGACGAACTGGTTGGCCGCATTTAAGACAATGAACTAGACCAATTCGAGCGTAAAGAACTCTTAAATAATCGTGGATCTCAGTTACAGTAGCCACTGTTGAGCGAGGATTTTTTGTGGCCGCTTTTTGTTGGATAGCCACCGCTGGGGTTATTCCCTCAATTAAATCAGCTTCAGGTTTATCCATTCTTTCGAGGAATTGCCGAGCATAAGCGGAAAGCGATTCAAGATAGCGCCTTTGACCTTCAGCATAGAGAGTATCAAAGGCTAAAGAGGATTTCCCTGAGCCACTTCGACCAGTAATGACAACGAAATGATAGAGAGGGATATCTAAATTAATGTTCTTGAGATTATGGACTCTTACCCCCCGAAGATGAATAAATTCTTTTGAATGAAGGTTGGCTTCTATAGAAGACATGGTCGCAAAAAGAGCAAATTATTATTATAAAAAATTTTAGCTGGAAATTAAATTTTGCCTGGCGTATAAATTTTTAACTCAATCATAATATTTTTTTTAACAAGGCGAGAAAAGATGATTTTTTTAATTGCTTTGGCTTTAGCCTTAGATGCCTTTGCTGTTACGACAGGAATAGGCGCCAGCCAAAGGGGGTTGAAGTTTAGAGATTCTTTCCGTCTAGCTTTTCATTTTGGGCTATTTCAATTTTTAATGCCTCTTGTTGGTTGGCTGGCCGGGGAGGAAGTGATCGCCTGGATTGAAACCTATGATCATTGGGTAGCCTTTTGTCTTTTAGCCTTTGTCGGCAGCCGGATGATTTTCTCTGGTTTCAAGAGCGACCAATCGATTAAAATCAAACGCGATCCTACTAGAGGTTGGTCGCTGGTTCTTCTTTCAGTTGCCACTAGTCTTGATGCTTTGGCCGTCGGTTTTTCTTTAGCGACGATCGATATTAATATTTGGCTATCTGCCTTGTTAATTGGGATAACCGCTTTCCTTATGACCTTGGTGGCCGCTGGCCTCAGCCCTTATTTAGGTCGTTTGGCTGGCCGCTGGGCAGAATTAGTCGGGGGGATTATTCTTATTGGGATTGGCCTGAGAATAGTTATTTCCCACTTAGGCTGGAATCGTCATTTTTTCTAAAGAGCCCTAAAAAGCGATCAATTGATCATCAAAACTTAAGCCAAAAGTTAAAAAGTAAAAGAAAAGCCGGTATAGAAGCCAAAGCCAGGCGTGCCATATCCTTTAACGAGCTCATAGCGACAATTGGTAATATTCTCTAGCCGAAGATGGCAAGAAAAGGAAGCTCGTGGCTGATAGATTAAATTGGCATTGACCAAATAAAAGGCAGGGAGATTAGTCCTCTTAGCTGGCCAGAGAGAGTAATCTAAATCGTCCCTTGACCCAACTTTCCAAATGGTCGTTAGGACCTTCCAGTGAGAGGTTGGATTAAATTGAATCTCTATCTTTCCTTGAAAATTAGGGCGTCGAAGTAATTTCTGCTGCGAGCTAAGGTCCAAAGCTTCAAGCCAACTCAAAACTAAGTTAAGGTTAAGAAAAGAAGCTAGAGAAATTTCTCCTTGCCCTCTTATCCCAACCATTTTAGCTCGACCAATATTTTGATATCCCTCCAAATAATTGAATTGAATCAAATGGCGGAAGAAATGTCGGAAATAGTTTAAAGAGATAGTCTTTAAAAAACCAGGAAAAGTTTGTTCAAAACCCACGTCCCAAGCCAAAGATTTTTCTGGCTTCAGCTCAGGATTACCAATTGGGCCCCACATGGAAGGCGGAGCATAAAGCTGATAGAGACTGGGGTTCTTAAATCCTGTGGCCAGAGAAGCTCTTAGCTTAGTTGATGTTTTTTCCAACCAGAAAGATTGAGCTAAGCGATAGGTTAGAGCTAATCCACTCCGAGAATGATGATCCAATCTTAAACCAACTGTAGAAAACAAGCTAGGGCTTAGACTGAAATGTTCTTGAAGGTAAAAAGAAGCGGAGAAAGATTCTTTGCTGGGGAAAATACTTTTGTCCTCCCCCCAGGGAGATGACCAAAAGTAAGTCGATTCGCCCATTTCTTTTTCCGCTTCTACGCCAAGGGTCAAAATATGATTTGGTTGAAAATGGAGGTTATTTTGCCAGTCCAATTTAAAGAAGAAGCTTGCGAATTTGCCGTTCTCTTTTTCGAGCGGGTGAAAGTTATCTTCATCATTGTGGTTTCGACGATTATTGGTCATAAAAGCGAAGAAAATTTTTTGTTCCCACAATTGATTAAGCTGAATGGTGCGAAAGTTAAATTTAAAAAGAGAAGTTCGCCACCTTTGGATATTATTGGGATCGTCACCATAGGGGCCGCCAAAATTATCTAGTTCAGTTCTCGAGTTAACATAACGAACAAAACAATCGAAATTAGTTGAAGAGCTTAATTGGTAAGTGAGGAAACTTGAAAAAGTAGTGTTCCAATAGCCATCCTTTTCTTGGTTCCCAGGGTAAAAAGAGCTGGCTGAGGAAATACCTTGAGTTTTAAAACCGCTCGCCGACAAATGATAACTCAGTTGTTTAACTTCCCCAGCCACAGATAGATTAAGATTCATGGTTTGAAAAGAGCCAACTTCACTGTTTAACGAAAACTTCCGGTCAGCTTTCTTTTTCAAAATAATGTTAATAATCCCGCCCATAGCGTCAGAACCGTAAAGAGGACTCTGAGGACCTTCTATGATTTCAAGACGGTCCACATCAGCCAGAAAGAGGTGAGAAAGGTCGCAGGAGCGAGAGGGTGTGATGGGATCATTGATTTCGATTCCATCTATAAGAACAAGGGTATGCTCAGAGTTTGAACCTCGCATCATAAAAGAGGCAGCGGCACCTGGACCGCCATTTCGTGTGAGAAAGCCTAAAGCGAGATAAGGTAAAGCTTCAGCCACCGTTAAAAATCCCCGTTGTCTTAATTCTTCGGCGGTCACTACGGTGACTGAATTGCCGATTTTAAAGGCTTGAGTTTCTAGACGCGTAGCTGTAACTACAATTTCATGATGAATTTTTGACTTAATCTTTTGGGGGGATTGAAACTCTTGGCTAAAGCTAGGAAAGAAAAGGTAGCGAATAACAATTAAGGGGATTAGGGAAAAAGAGATAAACATCTTCTTCCTCCTTCATCAATTTCATTTCCCCCGCTTGTTTTTTATAAAAAGAAAATCAACCCTGCTTTCCGCCCGAAAGCGGGTTGAAAAGGATTAAGGCAGGTCTCCTGACTCTCGGATCATCCTCCTCCCGGGCCTTCCCCTTCGATCTGAAGAGTGGCTTCTTCCGGGATTCGTCCCCGATTACAGTAGCGGGGGCTGTGTCCGCTTTTCACGGACTTCCCTGCTCTTAACCCTTTTTCTTTGGATTCATTTTAATCAAAGATCAAGTTTAATCGCCTTCAATATAATCGGAGATTATAATTAAGTCAATAGAAAAACTTTCAAAAAAGGTGAGCTTACCTATAAGGAGTTAGTAAATTTTGGATGTTTTTTCCTTTTCCCCCTTTCGAATCAAAAAATATTATAACATAAAAAGATATTAAAATCAAGAAAAAAATTAAAAATTCTTGTTTTAGCGCAAAAATTATTTTTTTAATCAAGTTATTAAGGTTTTTTAGGCTTATTTTTACCCGATTTTTTTAAAAAATATCTTTTTTTACCCTAAAAAATGGTCCTTTTTGACTCATGCCCCCTTTTAAACCTATAATACCCCCTGTTTCTTAACTAAATTATTAGTTTTTAAGGGAAAAGACAATGAAAAAAGAAGAATTTCGTCAACTTGGCTATCAATTAGTTGATTGGGTGGCTGACTATCTAGACGGCCTCGAGCGCTTTCCCGTAGTGCCTTCTGTTTTTCCTGGGGAAATTAAGAAACAGCTTCCTCCTTCACCACCAGAAAAAGGTGAAGAATGGGCTAGCATTCTTAAGGATTTCCATCAGATCATCCTGCCTGGGATGACTCACTGGCAACATCCGGGCTGGTTTGCCTATTTTCCCGCAAATAATAGTCCAGCCTCAATTTTGGCTGAAATACTTACGGCTGGCTTGGGAGCTCAATGCATGAGTTGGCAAACTTCACCAGCAGCGACTGAGCTCGAAGAAGTTGTGATGGACTGGTTGAGACAGATGATTGGTCTTCCTGAGGGTATGGTTGGGG
>JAOAFQ010000210.1 GCA_026416195.1 Candidatus Aminicenantota bacterium
ACCTTTATCCGATATCTGGGAATATAAGCCCCATACCCAATAACCCCAACCATTTAACCTCCTTACTTAAAGAATTGAAAAGATTTTTAGAAAAGTGGTGAAAATATCGTTTCATAAGCAAGAATTACTTGTCAAGTCAACAATTAATGGTCATAAATTAGCTATTCTAAGAATTAAATTATTTTTTGATTCGATATTTTTTTTGGCTAGAAAATTTGGCCTTTGATTTATCTCTTAGAAAAAGTTAAAAAACTGTTTAGCTTAAAAAGCTAAGGCCTCAATTAATTGTTAAGGAACAAAACTGTTAGCGAACATTTTTTAGGGACAATCAAAAACGGAACTTTATAAAAAAAAATTTCGTTTATAAAAGTAAAGTGAGTCGACCTTGGAAAAGCTGGCCAAAGAGTGCCTGGAAGGTAACACTGAAGCCTGGCGCCTGCTGGTTGATACTTTTTCAAAAAAAATATTTAATCTGGCCTATCAATTCTGTGGCCGTTATGAGGAAGCTGAAGACCTTACCCAGGAGATTTTTATGAAGATTTTTACCTCTCTCCCCAAATATGATGGTCGCAAAAATTTTACGGCCTGGATTTTAGTCGTAGCTAAAAACCATTTAATCGATTCTTATAGGCAAACAAAGCGGAAAATAAGGCCACGAGATAATTTTGATGTCCATCTTCCAGCTAATTTAACCCCTGACCCTGAAGTCGAAATGATTGCTGAGCAAGAACGGCAATTAATCTGGAAAGGAATAGGCAAACTTTCCCCTGATCTTCGGCTGGCCATTATCCTTAAAGAAATCCAAGGAAAATCATATGAGGAGGTGGCCGAGATCTTAAATATTCCGGTTGGAACCGTTAAATCTAGGATCAATCGAGGAAAACTCCAGTTAGCTCAAATTTTAACCCAGGAGGTTAATCAAACATGAAATGTGGCCGAATTGAAAAGCTCTTTCCTTTTTATTTAGAAAAAACGCTTTCGGTTAAGGAAAAGATAAAGGTAGAAGTTCACTTAAAGACTTGTTCGCGTTGCGCTGGCGTTTTGGAAAACTTAAAAAAAATTTCCCCTTTACTTACTGCCCTCCCCAACGTTGAGGTCTCTCCTGCTCTGCGAGCTCGCCTTTACTCGCTACCTTTCCAACGTGTTACGCCACCTCCTAGGCAATTTCGGTTACTCTCCTTCTTTTTAAATCCCTCTTTACAGGCGATTATGGCCGCCAGCTGTATTTTTTTGCTTTTCCTCTCCTTTTTTCTCTTCCACCCCGATGGCTGTTACTTAGGCCAATCTTTCAAGGAACAAATCAGCCTGGGCTTTGGCCGAATTGAAAAAACTATGGCTAAGGTAGAAGGCCTACCGGGCTATTTATTTATAGTTAAAAAGTCCTTGGTCGATTCTCTAAAAAATATTGTCCAGACAAGCTTAAATCAGTCTGAGAAAAGATAAGGAGGCTAAAAGTGAATGAATTTACGTCAGCCAAAAAAGTAACCAAATCCCCTGTATTAGCCGCCATTCTTTCAATCATTTTCCCAGGGACAGGGACTCTTTACAATGGTGACTATCAACGGGGAATTACTTTTATCATTATTTTTGCCGGTCTAGTAACTTTGCAAACCCGACCCAATGTCCAGCCTTTTGCCGGTTTGCTCTTAGCCGGCTTTTATTTCTTCCAAATTATTGACGCTATCCACCAGGCTAAAACGATTAATTTGGGCGCCGCAGGCGAAGAAGGACAAGAAGTTTCAAAATCAACTTTAACGGTTGGAGCCAAAGGCTCAATCTTCTGGGGAATTCTTCTAATGGCTCTAGGCGTCATTTTCTTTCTAGCCAATTTCGAAATAATCCATTACGAAAGCATTTTTGATTTCTGGCCCATCATTATCATTGTTATTGGTCTCAAAATAATCATCGATGCTCTGCGTCGTCATCAATAAAAGGAGAGAAAAAAAATGAGTCGAAAAAAATACAGAAGTAATTTAATCTGGGGAATTATTTTAGTTTGTCTTGGCTTGGTCTTTCTTCTTGACAATTTTGGCTACGATGTCATCGAGCACATCTGGAAATTCTGGCCGGTTATCTTGATTATCTGGGGTTGGAGCAAACTCAGAACGGCCTTCAAAACCAGATCTTTACCTGAAATTATCAAACAAGAAAAAAGTAATCATTCGGAATCAAATCAATGAAAGCCAAAGAATTTGTATGGCTTATTCTCCTTATTTTCTTTGGAACGGTTATCTCGCTTCATTACTCAGGTCGATTTAATTTTTTAGAACTCAGTTTTGATGAATTTTTTAAAGGTGAACCCTTTACTTTTAAGGAAGTCAAAATAATCGAGCCACCCTTATCTAGATGGTTGGTCATCTTAAACCCTCAAGGCGAAGTGATCGTCAACCGAGGAGACACCGATAAAATTGAAATCTATTGGGAAAAAACAATTTGGGCTGAAAATGAAGATAAGGCCAGAAGGAAAGCTGAAAAAATCACTCTCTTTACTAACAAAGCCGATTCTGCAGATACAATTAAAGTTGAATCGACTGAAAAAGAAAAAATAAATTATCAAAGCAATCTGAGAATTACGGTTCCTCTCTCATTGGCGGTTAAAGTTGACAACTCTCATGGCCTAGTTAGTCTTAAGGGATTAAAGGAAGCTGTGGTTAATAATACACATGGGCCAATAAAGGTTAGTCAACTTTCTGGTAACCTCTTTATCAAAAGTCGACATGGGGATATAACTTTGGAGCAACTCGGAGGAAAAACCGAAATTTTTTGCGAACACGGCCAATTAGCCATTTTTAAAGCTCAGGGAGAAGTAAAAATTGAGGCCCGTCATGGCAATCTGGATATGGAGGAAATAGCTTCTGGCGTCGAGATTAAAGCTAAACATCTCACAATTAGAGGGAGAAAAATAAAGGGACCTTCTTTTATCTCTTCCTCTTATGAACCTATTGATTTAAAAGAAATCGGGGAAGCTAACATCGAGAATAGTTACGGTTTAATTCGAATCCAAGAAGCTCAAGGAAATTTAATAATAAAAAATCGCTATGCCTCAGTAGATATAGTTTTTCTTGAAGGAAATCTTTCGATTTCAGGTAAAAATAGTCGAGTGCGTGGGGAATCAATAAAAGGAGAGAAAATTAACATTAATGCGTCCTATGATAATGTTGAACTTAAAGGATTTTATAGTGAAACCTCGATCTCCCTTCGTCACGGTAATTGTATAGTCGAACCGATTTCTTTGAAGTCAGGCTTTAACTTTGATGGTCATTACGCATCTCTTCGCCTTCTTTGGCCAGAAGGCGAGACTCCGACTACTGAAATCAAAGTCCGTAATGGCAAGATTCTCTGGCACCTCGAAGAACCAGTTAATCAATTTGAAAGTGATGGCGAAACGGTTCTCCGAGCCTTTATCGATGGAAAAATCAATCCTTTAGTTTCAATAAAAAATAGTTATGGCCAAATAATTGTCGAAACGTTAGGGAAAAAACAAAAATCTATTTTTCCTTAAGTCGAGCCTGGTGGATTCGTTGAGTTAAACAGCCGTTTATTTTGATATTAAAATAGGAAATTAAATTAGTGATATCTTTTTTATATTTAGTAACATAACGAACAAACTCTACCTCCTGACAGAAACGAAGTAGATTTTCAAACTCGCTGACTTCATCATGAAGTTCAATTAAATAATGATTAATTCTCCGATATTGAGAATTGATGTTAATTAACTCTTCCTCCGGAATTTTATTAAAATCGATATAAGGAGGAAGATTTTGCAAGATTTCAAGGGCCTCGCTTTTAAGTTCATTAATTGATTCTTGAATTTCCTGAAAATAAGACTTATATTCAATCGGATTTTTTAACCTCTCTTGAGCTCGATCAAGAAGACGATCATACTGTTCGGCTAAAGATAAAATTAGATCTTTTAGGCCAAAATATTTTCGGCGGAAGTTAAAAAGATTAATAAAATCTCGGCCGATATAGATTTTATCTTGATAACGGGTTAAAAGTTCACTTGGCGAATGAGTATAAAATTTGATTTCGTATATTCGACCACCCGAATTTCTTTCTCTCAATCTAGCCAAAACGAGATAATTATTTTGCTCAATGAAATAGCTGTTAACATCAATCAATGCGGAATAGATAGCCAAACTCTTAATAATTAGCTCCTTTAAATAATCAAGAAGAGGTTCATTTTTTTGGACAAAATCAGCGACCACTTCATTGGAAGTGGGTTGAAGAATCGAATAAGAGGGAGAAAGCATAAATAAGGTCTGGCCAAGGCCAACTTCTAGATGCAAATTTTGCCAGACTTTGGTATGAAGGTCATCAAGCAGCATTGGCCGAAGCTGAGGGAGTGTTCTCAAATCTACTTGCCGTAAATATTCTACTTCATTCATTTGAGCCTCTTTTAATCGAAAAGTATGTTATCATTGTCCAAGTTAAAAATCAATCTTGGACCTTGGAAACACAGTTATAAGATGAATTTTAGTCCTAATTTTAGGCCAGTTTAGATAAGAAAAGAAGAATAACTAGTTACGCTTTCCGTTAAAGGCCGGGGCTTCAGAAAAAAGTCCAGGAAGGATGACTATAACGGTTTTTTTCAATTATCAGGATTTGTTCTAATTCATTTTGGCTCAAAGGCTTATTCTCGAAATCAACTTGAAAAAACTGCCTAAATCCCTCTGTTAAAGGAGCTATAACTTCTTTTGGGTCAACTGGCCGGCCGAGTACCTCCTCTAAGGAGATCATTTTTAAGGAAAGATCCAAATTTTGAATAGGGGTTATTTGGCGAAGCCAGTGGTCATGAGGCTGAAGAGCGATTGAGCCGTGCTGAAGAAAGCGATGTCCCCAGCGACGCTGAGCACTGCCAATGACTTTGCGATTATTAACCACTATTTCATGGCGAGCCGGAAAGGCAAAGCAAGGAAGGAAACTTCGGGCATAGGCAGATTCGATTGAGGTCGAAAGCTCTGCCTCCACCCCTAAAAATTTTAGACCAGCAATTAAGGCCTGAGAAATTTTCTTATATGAACCTTCAAGAGTTTCGGTAAAAATTTCACAATCAGAGGAGCAAACCGAATAAGTTACCTCCTTATAATGGAGAACCAACTTTCCTCCTGTCGGTCGGCGAACCACGTCGATTCCGAGACGGCGGCAGGCCTCAAGATCAAGAACTTTTTCGATTTTTTGCCCATAACCCAAAGAAGCCGTTGGCTTGAGCCAGGTGTAAAAGCGAAGCACCGTTTCTCCTTCTTTTAAAGAATTAACAAGATATTCATCAATGGCCATATTTCTGGCCCCTATCTGGGGCTCTTTATCGATAATCAGGCGCCATTTTTTCATTTGGCTCAAGCTCCTATAAAAAAAGAGGGGACTTCGCTGTCCCCATTTGGAGCGGGCAACGGGATTCGAACCCGCAACTCCGAGCTTGGGAAGCTCGTACTCTACCGTTGAGTTATGCCCGCGTTTTCAATTTAAATTTTAACTCAACCATCGATTATGTCAACGACCAATTGTCTGCCCTCCCTAACATCGCTCCCTTTCGATGATAGACTTAATCAATCACACTTTAAAGACTAACTATTTCAAATCTAAAAACAACCAGCCTCTTTAAAGAAAATTATGACCTTAACGAGAGATGAAGTTTTTTAAGAAAGGGGAAAAATAAGCTGCTAATAAAGGGACAATATAAATAGATTGACTAAAAAAACTTATTTTTTAGAAGCTAATCTAAAAACTTAATCTCGCTTAAGGAGTTGACGGGCTAGCTCGATTTGTTTTTTAACCTGATCAGGATGAGTCGAACCGGCCGTTTTTTTATTTGTAATTGAAAACCAAGGATCGAAAATCAGATCTACATCCGCTGAAAAAAGAGGCGAAAATTGCTTCATTTGATCTAAGGAAAGACAATTTAAAGGTTCACCTTTTGACTCGGCATAGTTAATGACCTCACTAACCACCCTATGGGCTTGACGGAAAGGCAGGCCTTTTTGGACAAGATAGTCAACAAGATCGGTGGCCATCAGAGAATAATCAATTGTTTTTTCAAGCTTTCGCTTAGCTGGCTTAATTCCTTTTATTACCAAATCTAAAACTTCAAGCACCTTTTCTGTTTCCGCCAGCATTTTTTTAAGAGGATCTTTGTCAGCTTGCATATCTTTATTATAAGAGAGGGGCAGGCCTTTAAGAATAATGAACAGGTTGGTTACATCACCAAAGATCGAGCCACAACTTGCTCGAAGAAGCTCAAGGATATCAGGATTCTTCTTTTGAGGCATCAGGCTACTTGAGGTTTGGATTTCTGGCGAAATTTCTATCAATCCAAATTCATCAGTTGAAAAAATTATCAAGTCTTCAGCCATTCGGCTTAAATCGAGTCGAAGTAAAGAAAGGTCGAAAGCAATCTCAAGTAAATAGCTTCGATCAGAGACAGCGTCGATTGAATTTTCAGTTAAGGAGAGAAAACCTAGGAGTTTTTTGAGATATTCTCTATCCAAATAAATAGAGCTTCCCGCTAAGGCACCGCTTCCCAAAGGCAGCTTATCCAATCTTCGAAGGGCTTCATCGAGTCTAGATTTCGCGCGCTCAAGGGGCCAAAAATAGGCCATCAAATAATGGCTAAAAAGAACATACTGCGCAGGTCGAAGATGCGTAAAAGCTGGCACGACGACATCAAAATATTTTTCACTTTGATCAATCAGAGATAATTGACATTTCCTGATAAGATCAATTATTGAGGGAATTTTTTTCTTTAAATAAAGTCTTTCAATGGTTGCGACTTGTTCATTGCGGCTTCGGCCAGTTGCTAATTTTCCGCCGACCTCTCCAATTTCTTCCACCAGCATCAATTCCACCGCTGAATGAATGTCTTCAAAGCGATCCAAAGCCTCACCTTTTTTTATCCTTGCTTTAACCTTTTCTAGTCCGGTTTCAATTAAAGCTAGCTCTTGGGGGCTAAGATAATTAGCTTGCGCTAAGGCCCGACTATAAGCAAGAGAAACCTCAATTTCTTCCTCATAAAGAAAGCTATCTTGATCAATTGAGGCATTAAAACTCTCTATGACAGGAAGATTTTCTCGTTGACCGAATCTCTTCTGCCAGACCTTCATTTTTATTCCTCCAAAAATTTTTTAACCAATTATTTTAAAAAATCAGTGATTTTTCGACCGCGGCTAGTCATAATGGCATTATGGGCTTTTAACCGAATGGCATTCAGGTTGATGAAACCGATGGAATCAAGCTGATTAAAGCCACCCTCAATATCCATGCTAGCCAAGGCTTGGTCATAAAGAGAAGTCGGCGATTGTCGACCAAGCACCTGAACATTGCCTTTGTAAAGAGACAAATAAACGACCCCATCAATTAGTTCCTGGCTCTTGTTTATCGCCGCCATAAGAAAATCCATTTCGGGAGAATACCAAAAACCATAATAAACGAGCTCAGCAAATTTAGGCGAGAGCATATCCCGCAAACGCATCACTTCCCTATCCATAGCTATGCCTTCAAGGTCTCGGTGAGCAATATGCAAAATTGTCATCCCTGGTGATTCATAAACTCCTCGGCTTTTAATCCCAACAAAGCGATTTTCGACCATATCAACTCGGCCAATGCCATTTTCCGCACCTAAATAATTTAAATACATGAAAAGTTCCAAGGGCTTTGTCTTTTCGACCCCATTAGTCTGGTCAACAACTTTCACTGGGATTCCATCTTTAAAATGAATTTCGATAATGGTTTCTTGGTTTGGCGCTTCCTTTGGACTTCTAGTCCAACTATAAACATGTTCGGGCACAAAAGCTGATGGATCTTCTAGGATGCCTGATTCATGGCTGATATGAATTAAATTAGCATCTTCGCTATAAGATTTTTCTAGAGAAGCTTTAATATTGATATTTTTTTGTTGGCAATACTCTATTAGATCCGGACGCCCTTTAAAGCGGGCCAAAAAAGCGGGATTTTTCCATGGTGAAATAACTTTGATTAAAGGATTAAGAGCGTAATAGCTGAGTTCAAACCTGACTTGATCATTGCCTTTGCCTGTTGCTCCGTGAGCTACATAATCAGCTCCTTCTCTTTTGGCCACTTCGATTTGGCCTTTAGCAATTAAAGGTCTGGCTAAGGCCGTGCCAAGAAGATAGCGGCCTTCATAAATAGCATTAGCTTTGATTGCTGGAAAAATAAAATCAGTCACTAGCTCCTCTCGACGATCCTCAATAATCACTTTCGAGGCCCCGGTTTTCAAAGCTTTAGTCCTAATTTCCTCAAAATCATCAGGTTGACCAATATTGGCGGTGTAAGCAATTACCTCATAACCTTGATCAACTAGCCACTTCAAAATGACCGAAGTATCCAACCCACCAGAATAGGCTAAGACTATTCGGCTCATTTAACCTCCTTTTTTAAAATAATTTTTACTTCGAACTTCTTATTTCGATTAAAAAAATACATAGTCGGCCTTTTTGAATCATTTAAACCGCTTTTTAAGACAAGAGCGGCTTAGGAAAGTCGTCGTCTGTATTTCCTGATTTTTAAAATTGCCGACTCGTCAAAGGAAGGTATCATGCTTTTCCCTTCCACAAAGAATTAAACTCAGCCTCGATTTTTGGCCGATTCTTTTGGCTATCGACGACGACTAAGATGGTATCATCGCCAGCAATTGTTCCTAATATTTCTTTATATTTCATCAAATCAATCAAACTAGCTACCCCATGGGCGTTGCCTGGCGAGGTTTTAACCAAAATTAAGTTGCCAGTCCCACAGATATCAACGACGAAATTAGAAAACATTATTTTTAAACGTTGACTCAGGACATCTCGAGATAAGGCCCCTAAGACTTCATATTTATAGACATAAACACCGGGAGCTACTCGAGTTTTGACTACACCCATCTCATGGAGATCCCGCGAAATCGTGGCTTGAGTCGTCTTTATGCCTCTTCTTTTAAGTTCCTGAAGGAGATGGCCTTGGTCGCTTACTCCCATCATTTCAATTATCTGTCTCAATATTTTTTGACGATATGCTTTTGTATATTTATTCATAGGTTTGAATAAATATACATAAGTTTTGCTAATTGTCAAGAGTTTTTGGATTTATTTTTCAAGGGAGTTGTTTTTTGTGAGCTAACTAACTTTATTGGAAATAATTTAATTGATATAAAAAATTTAATTACTTTTCTTTTTTTGGTTTAAAGAGGGAGGAAATATCCCTTTTCCCCCTCTCTAGGTAAGGGACCCCCTTTTCCATCCATTCAGGCCGAGGTGCGCCTTTAAGATAATGGTCAAAGAATTCATCTAAATGAACTGTCCAGTATTTTTGATTCTCTCGCTCTCTTAGGCCATGTTTTTCTCCATTAAAATTAAACAGATAAGCTTCTTTACCCAGACGCCTCAGGGCGGTAAAAAACTCAATTCCTTGATACCAGGGAACAGCATCATCTTCATCATTGTGAATAGTTAAATAAGGAGTATTAACTCTTTCTACCCAAAAAATGGGCGAATTTTCAATAAATTGTAAAGCTTTCTCCCAAGGGGGACCACCAATTCGACTCTGCGTCTTTTCATATTGAAAGGCTCGGCTCATTCCACTCCCCCAACGAATGCCACCATAGGCACTGATCATATTAGAGACGGCAGCGCCAGCTTCAACCGCTGCAAATATATTGGTTCGAGTAATTAAATAAGTTATCTGATAACCGCCCCAACTATGCCCTTGAATTCCGATTCGCTTGGGGTCGATAAAGCCCATAGAAACAACTTTTTCGATAGCTGGAATTACACATTTCAAAGCACTTAAACCTGGATGGCCAATTTCATAAATAATATCAGGCTGGAGAATGACATAACCATTACTGACATAACGAGTAAAGTTAATGCTTGTCCCTGGAGCCGGGGGATAATAACGATGCAATTGATCACTCAGACGTTCATAAATATAAACCATAAGGGGATATTTTTTAGTGGGGTCAAAATTTTCAGGTTTTATCAAAATAGCTTCAAGTTCACGGCCATCAGCGTTAAGATAATGAATAAGTTCCGCTCGCCCCCAAATAAAATCATCTTGCTGGGGATTGGCCTGGCTCACTTTTTTCATTTCTGAAAAATCTGGCCCGCTCACCCAAAGATCAGGAAATTCCTCAAATCGCTGTAGAGTAAAGACGAAAACATCGGCTTTTTTGGCTTTCTGAAAATCGCGAAAAAGTTTATCCAACATAATAAGCTTCTTTGGTTCTGAAGGTGGCTGAATGGTCAGTTGATAGTAGCCACTAGCTTTAGTTTTTTCATCGAAGGCTGATAGCATTAAAGGCTTCTTCAATGAAATAAATTTTTCTTCAGGATCAAGAGATTGATAGCGAAAAACGATTCGATTGGCCCTGCCCTGCCCGGCTGTAATCATTCGAGCCCCTGAACCATCAGGTTTTACTTCCCAGATATCAAAACGATCATAAATAAGAACTGATTGATCCTTTTCTGTCCAACCGGCCAGGCCATAAGGGCGGGGATCAGAAGGTGTATCCCATTCTTCTTGCTCAAAGCGAACAGGAAGAGACCCAGTCAAATTGAATTTCTTATTATCACTAATCCTATAGGAATAATAGGCTTTAGATTCATAATCATAATAAATTAAATAATTACCTCCCGGCGAAATTCTCATTTGATCGGCCAGTTTAGTGGCCACAAGTTGACGGCGGCCATCATTGAGACTGACTAGATAATAATCGTAATAATTTTGATCCCAAGAAATAAGCTGACGATAAGGAAGATCAGTCATCCCAAGAGCTACTCTTTTGTCTTCAGAAAGTCGAATGGTCGGCAGATCAGGCGCCCCTAGCGGCACAATCTTTTTCTCTTTTAAATGATAGACTGCTAGAAAATTTTTCTTCTTATCTTCCTCGGCTCTCACTTTTTGCATCGGTTGCAGATCAAGGTCTTTCCAATGCCAAAGGTCTACTTTTATAGGCTCAGGAGCATCTTTAGGTTGAGGTTTAGGCAGGGGGGCATAACCGAAAAAGAGAAGGTGGCCATCAGGCGAAAAATTAGGTTGATAATGTTCACTTGGCCCCATACCTGTCGGCATGTTAACTGAATTTTTAGTCACCACTTCCTGGGCCATTGGCATCTTGTTATTCCAATAATAAAGCTTGAAGGCAGGAGCCTCGAGTTTATATTCATCTCGATCACTTAAAAAAGCAATACTCTGACCACTCTCATCAAAAGCCAATTGTTTATAATGGCCAAGACCTGAAAGCAGACAAATTGTTTTTCCCGTGGAGGGTTCAAAAAGATAAACTCCGTCCTTTTCGGGCTGCTGGGAGGAAACTGCATAGGCTAAATTTGTCCCTTTTTTATTCCAGCTATATTCAGTGACTTCAGGAATAATCGTGTCTTTGCTTGAAATTAGGTCGCGAATAACTAGATCGGTTCCTGGTTCTTTCTTCTTCTCTTCTTTCTTCTCCTCTTTCTTCTCTGGCTCTCTCTTAGCCTCAGGTTTTTCCGAGTCTTTTTTTAAAGGCGGCTCAAGAAGAAAAGCTACCCAGCCACCACCTTCCTCAGGTAGTTTAAAATTTTTGACCCGGTCATAACTTTTAAATTCGCCAGTCATTAAATTAACTATTCCTAAGCCATTCTTCGGCATCTCCTCTGGCTTTTTCTTTTCTTTCTTAGCTTTTTCGACTTCTTCTTTGGGCGGTAAAAGGGTAAAAACAACGAATTGGTTATCCATGGTTAGTTGCGGGTTCTGGCCACGGGGATAGCGCTTTTCTTCGCCTGTCTTGAGATTAAAAACAACTAATTCAGTATCCCCATCCTGGGGCACTAGGGCATAGACGAGCCATTTCCCATCGGAACTTATTCTTGTCCCCTGAATTGATTTCCAACTATCATAAACATCATAGCTGATCGGCTTTTTAGTACTCGCCAGGCTGGAGATATTAAAAAATAAGGCTAAACCTATCAAAATGATAAAAATCCTTTTTGCTTTTTTAATCTTTTTTGCCGGATTCATGCTTTTCTCCTTGTCAATCAATTTTCAGCAGAGAATTGAACCTTTCCTTTTTCATTAACAAGTTAATTATGGTCTTAATGGCTTATATCACACCGACTAAAATCCCGTCAATTCTAAATTGACCCTTCCCTTTTTTTTCCCTTATAATTGAAAAGATTTATTTCTTAAGAAAAATTGGAAGCATAAAAAGAAAAACAAGTCAGAAGAGAATTATGGATCAAGAAAGAAAGACAGAGGTTAAATCGGGAAGTCGAATTGGTCAATCGATTAAGATCGAGGGAAAGATTGAAAGCCGAGAGGATCTAATTATCGACGGGCAAGTTGAGGGTCATATCATTTTGGATGACCATCGCTTGATCATTTCTCCATCGGCCAGGATAAAAGGCAACATTAATACTCGCGATATTATTTTGGAAGGTAATATGGAAGGAAATATTATCGCTTCCGGGAAAGTGGTTATTTTGGCTAAAGCTTCTTTAATTGGGGATATAACCGCCGGTCGAGTAGCCATAGAAGAAGGGGCAAAATTTAAAGGCACCATTAAGATAATTCCTGGGCGCTAAAACTACTGTTTCTTCCTACTTTCGAGGCTTTCCCTTTAGCTTTTTCATTTCGCCATCACTTTTTTTGCTATAATTATAATTAATTAAAGGAAAAAATTCTCTAAAATTCCAGAAAGATGGCTCGTTTCAAATTAGTTTCTGAATTTGAACCCAAAGGTGATCAAGTAAGGGCCATAGCTGAATTAACTGAGGGATTAGAAAAAGGGCTTAAACATCAAGTCCTAATGGGCGTAACTGGCTCAGGCAAAACCTTCACCATGGCCAACATCATCGAAAAGGCCCAACGTCCGGTTCTCGTTATTTCCCACAATAAAACCCTGGCGGCTCAGCTTTATCAAGAATTCCGCCGTTTCTTCCCCCATAATGCGGTTGAATATTTTGTTAGCTACTACGATTACTATCAGCCGGAAGCCTACATTCCAGCAACCAATACTTATATTGCTAAGGAAGCAACCATCAACGACGAATTGGACCGACTTCGTCTCTGCGCCACTAATGCTCTTTTTCAACGCCGCGATGTCATTATCGTCGCTTCGGTAAGTTGTATTTATGGCTTGGGGTCGCCTGAAACCTATTATTCCATGAGCTTTGCTCTTGAAACGGGCCAGATTATCTCCAGAAAGAACATCTTAGAAAGGCTAGTGGAACTTCAATACATTCGCGAAGAAACGGATTTTCACCGCGGCAGCTTTAGGGTCCGAGGTAATGTTATCGATATTTTTCCCGCCTACGAAGATCATGCCTATCGAATCGAGCTTGAGGGCTCTGTCATTGATCGAATTACCTTAATTGATCCCCTTTTGGGGACAACCAAAGAGACTTTGAATCGAGTCCTCATCCATCCTCGTTCCTATTTTTCGACTCCTAGGAAAACCTTGGAGGAAGCCATTCGTGCAATTGAAAAGGAATTAGAAGAAAGAGTAGCCTTTTTCTTGCGTCAAGGAAAACTTATCGAGGCTGAAAGAATTGAAGAAAGAACCCGTTATGACCTTGAAATGCTTCGTGAATTTGGTTATTGTCCCGGAATTGAAAATTATTCAGTTTATCTGAGCGGCCGTCAGCCTGGTGAACCACCTTACACTTTGCTGGATTATTTCCCCCCTGATTTTCTGACCATTATCGATGAATCTCACCAAACTATTCCCCAATTAGGCGGCATGTATCATGCTGACCGCTCTAGGAAATTAACTTTAATTGAACATGGCTTCCGTCTTCCCTCAGCCCTAGATAATCGGCCTCTTAATTTTCGCGAATTTGAAAACCGCGTCAATCAGGTTATTTATGTCTCAGCCACGCCTGGTCCTTATGAAATAAAAAAGGCCAAGAACCGGATAGTTGAACAAATTATCCGACCAACTGGGCTCATCGACCCAGAAGTTGAAGTTAGACCAGCTCGGGGCCAAATTGAGGATTTAATGACCGAGATCAAAAAAAGAGCAAAGAGAAACGAAAGAACCTTGGTTACTACTCTGACTAAAAAAATGGCCGAAGATTTGACCAGATATTACCACGAGCTTGGCCTTCGAGTCCGCTATCTTCATTCGGAAATTGATACTTTGGATCGAGTCACCATTCTCCGGGATTTGCGCCAGGGTAAATTTGACGCCCTTATTGGCATTAATCTCCTCCGCGAAGGCCTTGATCTCCCTGAAGTTTCTTTGGTCGCCATCCTCGATGCCGATAAGGAAGGCTTTCTCCGGTCTACTACTTCTCTTATCCAAACCTTTGGTCGCGCCGCTCGTAATATTAATGGTAAAGTAATCCTCTATGCTGACACCGTGACTGATTCGATGAAACGAGCAATCGCAGAAACTCAACGACGTCGTCGACTCCAAGAAGAGTATAATCGTCAACACAACATTACGCCCCAATCAATTGTAAAGAAAATCGATGAAATTTTGACTTCAATCTATGAAAGAGACTATCTAGATTTCACTAAGATTGCTGAGGAAAAGGAAATTCTGCTCTCTCCTTTGAAAAGAAAGAAAAGAATTCAAGAGCTGGAGCGTCAGATGAAAGAAGCCGCTCGAAATTTAGAATTTGAAAAGGCTGCTCGTCTAAGAGATGAGTTAACTCGACTAAAAAAGAGAGAGCTGGAATTGGGACTTTAATTTGAATTTAAACTTATGGACAAGGTTTTATCGTCGAAAAGACCATGACAGAAAAACTCAAGCGACAGGCTAATCTTCTTCCTGAAAAGCCTGGAATTTATCTTTTTAAAAACGAGAGCGGAGAAATTATCTATGTCGGCAAAGCTCGGTCTATCCGCGAACGGGTTCTGTCCTATTTTCAACCCTCGCCCGATCCCAAGGTTCAAAATATTATGGCTGAGGCTGTATCAGTCGATTTTATCCTGACCGATTCCGAAAAAGAGGCAGCTTTTCTCGAAAACAATTTTATTCAAAAACATCAACCCAAATTTAATCTTCGCCTTAAAGACGATAAAAGCTTCCCTTATTTAAAAATAACCTGTCAAGATCGATTTCCCGGAGTTTATTTATGTCGGCGAGTTGAAAACGATGGGGCCCGCTATTTTGGCCCTTTTTCACCAGCTAGGTCAGCTCGGACAACCATTCATCTTTTAAATAAATATTTTGGCCTGCGTCCTTGTGAAGAAAAAATTCCTGGTCATCGGACCCGACCTTGTCTTGAATATGAAATGAAGCTTTGTTCAGGCCCTTGTGTTGGCTTCATCTCGGAAGAAGAGTACCGAAAAAATGTCGATAATGCTTTACTTTTCCTAGAAGGTAAAACTGAAAAACTTCTTACTTTGCTACACCAAAGAATGATGGAAGCGGCCGAGAATCTTGCTTTTGAACAGGCCGCTCACTGGCGAGATACAATCCGAGCAATTGACCAAATTAGAGAAAAGCCCAAGCTTATTTCTGTCGGTCTCGAAAATGCTGATATCGTCGGTCTAGCCCGAAAGGGAAATGAAATTTCTTTCTATGTCTTCTTTATGAGGCGAGGCAAAGTCATTGAATCAGAAGAAATAGTCTGGCAAGAGAAGGAGCCAAAAGAAATCACCCTAGTTCTTAAAAATTTTCTTCTTGATTTCTATAGCTCCAAGGAAATTCCTGAAAGAATTCTTTTGCCTTTAGAACCTCAGGACAAGAAAGAACTTGAGTATATTTTGCAGAAAAAGAGAGGCCAAAAAATAAACTTAATAGTGCCGCGGCGAGGTAAAGATCGAGAAATTGTCAATTTAGCCAATCGAAATGCTGAATTTCTTCTCTTTAAAGGGCTGGCTGAAAGCGAATCGCTGCTAGTCTTACAGAAATCCCTGGGGCTCGAAAAATTACCAAAACGCATTGAAGGTTTTGACATCTCCAATACTGGCGGTGAAGAGAGTGTCGGCTCTATGGTTGTTTTTATCGATGGTTTACCCGAAAAAAGAGAGTACCGGCGCTACCGAGTTCGCACGGTAACTGGGCCTGATGACATTGCTTCCCTTAAAGAAGTTTTAGAACGTCGCTATCGGAAGACGATTGAAGAGGGAGCACCAACCCCAGATTTAATCTTAATTGATGGCGGTAAAGGTCAACTCCAAGCCGCTAAAGAAGTCCTGACCCGTCTAAAGCTTCCTTCTTCAATAGCCCTTATCGCTTTGGCTAAAAAAGAAGAGATTATCTACAGTGAGCATCATCCTTCAGGTCTTCATCTTGAGTCGACTTCTCCCGCCCTTAAGCTTCTTCAACATATCCGCGATGAAGCTCACCGCTTCGCTCTTTCCCTCCACCGCCAACGACGAGAAAAGAAAAGTTTCGCTTCAGAACTCCAAACTATCCCAGGCATCGGGCCAAAAAGGTTAAAAATTCTTTTTTCTCACTTTGAAAGCTTGGAAGAAATAAAGCAGGCCGAGCAATCAAAGCTTCAAACCTTAATTGGTCGTCAAGCGGCTATAGCTTTAAAAAATTATTTTCTTCAAAAAAATGAATTTTAAAATTTTTACCTAGCTCTTTTCTAAACGTTCGTTCGCCGTTTACAAAAGAAGACGGAGCAGTGAACCGATAAGAGTGGCCGTTGTCAAGTTTAAAAGTATAGACAAAAGAGCGGCTCGCCAGCTAATTTCCTTCCAAATAATGACAACAGTTGATAAGCAAGGAATAAAGAGACTAACAAAAGCAGTAAAAACAACTAGGTCGGTCCTAGTCATCGTTTGAGGCAAAGAAAGATAATCAATCCCCAAGGCTTGAAGCATCATGAGCAAAGATAATTCCTTGCGCAAGAAGCCAAACATTAAGGTCACTCCCAGATTAGCCGGAAGTCCAAGAACATCCTTCACCAAGGGTTTAAATATTTGATTGATCCAATGATCAAGTCCAATTAGCTGAAGACAACTTAGGCCAAGGCTACCTGCAATCAGCACAGGCCAAGCGAATTGAATAAAGGAGCGTAGCTGCCAGAGAACTTTCGTCAATATTGTTTTAATCGAAGGAATCTTGAGAGAAGGAATTTCCAGAATCAGCCCAGGAGAGGGTTCTTTGAAAAAACTGGCTAAAAGCCGGCCCACAAAAGCGACAATAATAAAATGAAATAAATAATAACCTAGGGCCCACCAAGGGCCAAGAAAAAAGGCCACGATGGCTAAAATAACGGCTGTCCGAGCAGAACAGGGAATGAAAGGGATAAGTAAAGAGGTCAGCAAGCGATCCCGAGACGACTCTAAAATTCGAGTACCCATGATCGCTGGAACATTGCAGCCAAAGCCCAGAATAAAAGGAGCGACCGATTTTCCATGAAGGCCAATGCGGTGCATTAGGGCATCTAGAAGAAAGCCAGCGCGAGCCAGATACCCAAGATCTTCAAGAAAAGACATAAGCAATAGCAAAGGCAAAAAGTAAGGGAAAACGATGGCCAATCCAGCGCCAACCCCTTGACTTAGACCATCCAGAATAGCTTTGAGGACAGGAGGCCCGGGTTGATGGTGAATCCAGAAATTGAGCCAAGACCAAGGCTTGAGAAGAAGTTGCTCTAAAGGATTGCCGATAATGAAAATAAGGAAAAAGAAAAGAGCAAAAATGAAAATAAGAATAGGATAACCAATGAAGGGATGCATCAATAAAGAATCAAGCTTCTCTTCGAAACTAACTCTTCTGCCTCTCTCAACTTTACTTGCCTTTTCAAACAATTTAAGGGCTAAATGATGTCTCTCAGCCGCTAAAACTTCGTAAGCTGGCATCGATCGGAGGGCTTCAAGCTGTCGCCGGACTTCTTCAACCCTTATTTTAAGTTCAGGGCTAATTTCCTCTAAGATTTCATGACAAAAGGTATCTCCTGCCTCAATTAATTTAATCGCTGTAAATCGAGGATTAGCCAGTCCACAGAAATTGGGTGGCAAGCTTTTAACCAGAGATTGAATATATTTTTCAACATCGGCGGCCCAACGAGGAGCAACTGGCCGACAGCCTCCCTTTTCTAAACAATCAAGACAGAGGTGAAGGAGTTCTTTAATCCCTCGACCTCGATTAGCTACAGTCGCAACCACAGGCACCCCAATAAGAGAAGCCAATTTCGAGATCTCTATTTTGACTCCCTTTTTCTCGGCTAAATCAACCATATTAAGGGCCACAACTAGGGGTCGCTCAAGCTCAAGAAGCTCCAAAGTTAATTCGAGACTACGGCCCAAAAGGGAAGCATCAATGACGTTAACGATTAAATCAGGTGGTTCTTGAAATAAGTGGGCAAGGGCCGCTCTTTCGGCTGGATCAACCGGATTCAGAGAATAAGTTCCTGGGAGGTCGACAATTCTTAAAACTTTTCCTTCAATATAGACTTCACTATGGGTATGGGAAACCGTTGTTCCAGGAAAGTTCGAGGTTTGAGCCTTGTAACCTGCAATAGCATTAAAAAGAGTACTTTTGCCGCTATTAGGCTGTCCAATAAAAATGATAACTGGTCGATCAAGTTTGGTCATCAACTATTTCCACTAAAATTTTCTGAGCAATCCCTAGGCCAAGAGCTACGTTAGTTCCAGTGGTCAAGTTCTTTACGAGGACAGGCCCGCCAAAAAGGGCATTAGAATTCCTTTCAATTAAATCCCCTGGATGAAATCCTAAATTAAGAAGACGGCGGCGAACCCCAGGCCCTCCAACAAGATCAATTATCCGCAGTGGTACTCCCTGAGGAGCTTCAACTAATCGGACAACCCGCTGAGTCATGGCTTTAATATTTGAGAATTATTCTCAAAATCATTATAAACGATTTCTAAGCCACAATCAAATCTTCGACTTTAAAAAAAGAATCCTTTTATTTCTTATGGAAAAAATAAAACCTCTTTGGCAAAATAGGATTCAAAGGAGGCGTCAAAATGCTTAAAAAGCGTTTTTCTGGCTTAATTTTGATTATAACCCTATTTATTAGCCTCGGATTTCCTCACTTTCTTCTAGCTGACGAAGGTCTTTGGCCTTTTAACATGGTTCCTCTTGAGTTGATAAAGAAAAAATACGGGATTAACCTAACCAAAGAGTGGCTTGATCATCTTCGCTTGGCTTCGATCCGCTTTGGAGGAGCCTCAGCCTCTTTCGTCTCCCCTGATGGTTTGGTTCTCACTAATCACCATGTGGGTCAGAGGGCCATTCAAAATTTGAGTACGCCCGAAAAGGATTTAATGAAAACTGGTTTTTATGCCCGAACAAGAGAGGAAGAACTCAAATGTCCTGGGCTTGAGCTCTGGGTTCTCCAAGAAATAGAAGATGTGACCAGCCAAGTCCTGGCGGCGGAAAAACCTGGGATGAAGGCAACTGAAGCAGCTCAAGCTAGAGAAAAAATCATAGCTCAAATTGAAAAAGAAGCCTTTGAAAAATCAGGATTGCGATCGATCGTAGTCACCCTTTATTCAGGCGGGATGTATCATCTGTATAAATATAAAATTTATACGGATGTCCGCTTGGTCTTTGCTCCTGAATTTGCCATTGCCTTTTTTGGAGGCGACCCTGATAATTTTACTTATCCCCGTTATGATCTTGATATTGCCTTTTTCCGGGCCTACGAAAATGGCTTGCCAGCTAAAACGCCTCATTATCTAAAATGGAGTCGGAGCAGCGTTAAGGAAGGGGAAGTGGTTTTTGCTTCCGGTAATCCAGGTTCCACAGGGAGGCTGTTAACTCTGGCTCAGCTTGAGTTTCTTCGTGACATTAATTATCCTTTTACCATCGCTAATTATCAAAGAAGACGGGCCCTCCTTCAAAAATACAGTGATCAAGGCCCAGAACAGGCTCGAATTGCTTTAAACACTCTTTTTAGTATTGAAAATAGTCTTAAGGCGGTGACGGGTTATCAGTCTGGTTTATTGGACCCCAAAATTATGGAAAAAAAGGCTAAGGAAGAAGCCGAAATAAGAAAAGCCGTTAATGAAAATCCTGACCTAGCTCGTGAATTCGGACGAGCCTGGGATGAAATTGCCGCCGCTCAAAAAACCTATGCTGAAATCTTCAAACCTTTGACCTTTTTTGAACGGGCTCAAGGATTCAATACTGTCTATTTCTCCATGGCTAGGAATTTGGTCCGATTGGCCCTTGAAAGGCAAAGACCTAATGAATTAAGACTTCGTGAATACAGAGAAGCCAATTTACCTTCGCTTGAACGTTCTATCCTTTCCCCGACTCCAATCTATGATGACTTTGAAATAGTCAAACTGGCCGATTCCTTGGCTCAGCTTAAGGAAGAATTAGGCAATGTCCAAGAAGTCCGTTGGCTTCTTGGTAATAGAAAGCCCGAAGAAGTTGCCAAGGAATTAGTTACTGGGACTAAACTTAAAGATATAGAGTTCAGAAAAAAGCTTCTTCAGGCCAAGCCAGAAGAAATTTATCAAGTCGATGACCCAATGATTAAATTGGCCTTATTAATTGATCCTATCTCTAGAGGATGGCGAGCTAAATACGAAAAAGAAGTAGAATCGATCGAAAATACCAATGGAGGCCTTATCGCTCGAGCAATTTTCAAATTAAAAGGAACTACTGTCCCACCAGATGCCACATCCACCCTTCGCTTGAGTTTTGGCGTCGTCAAAGGCTATCGGGAAGCTGGTCGCTGGATCCCTTTCCAAACCAATTTTGCCGGCCTTTATGAACGAGCTCGCCAATTTGGTTTCAAATTTCCCTATGAGCTACCTGAAAGCTTTATTCAAAAAAAGAATAGGCTCAATCTAAAAGTTCCCTTGAATTTTGTGGCTACAGTTGATTCCATTGGCGGTAATTCTGGTTCGCCAGTGGTTAATGTCCGAGGCGAAATTGTGGGCGTCCTCTTTGATGGCAACATTCAGTCGCTACCCAATCGTTTTGTTTATACAGAGGAATTAGCTCGCTCAGTTATGGTCCATGCTCAAGGAATAATTGAAGCTCTTCTTAAAATCTATGAAGCTAAAGATCTAGTACGTGAGCTCCTTCCCTCTAAATAAAGAACATATCTTTTTGACCAATCCATCTTATAACAGCACAAAAGATTAAACAAAATATTTCTTTTTGCTGCAACTAATCAAAATCAGGCCTAAATCCAGTTCAGGCCAATTAGACCTATTTCATTCTGGTTGACTTAGTGGGGGTATTCTGATAAAAAATAAGAAATGTACAAGTGGCTTCTCAATAAAATCTTTGGGACAAAAAACGAACGGGATCTTAAAAAACTCCGTCCCTTTGTCGTGGCCATAAATGCCCTTGAAGCTAAAATTCAACAATTAAGTGACGCTCAACTGCAGGCAAAAACAGCTGAGTTTAAGGAAAAACTACGTCAAGGAGCTACGGTCGACGACATCCTCATTGAAAGTTTCGCTGTTGTCAGGGAAGTAGCTCGTCGGACTATCAACATGCGCCATTTTGACGTCCAGCTTATGGGCGGAGTGGTTCTTCATCAAGGAAAAATCGCCGAGATGAAAACCGGCGAGGGCAAGACTTTAGTCGCCACCTTGCCTGCTTACCTTAATGCCTTAGAAGGGAAAGGGGTTCATATTGTTACTGTCAATGATTATTTAGCTCGACGTGATGCCGAATGGATGGGGCCCATCTATAACTTCTTGGGCTTGAGCGTTGGCGTCATCCAGCATGAAATGCCTGATGCTGAGCGAAAAAAGGCTTATCTTTGTGACATCACTTACGGCACCAACAATGAATTCGGTTTTGATTATCTTCGAGATAATATGAAGTTCCGATTAGAGGATATGGTTCAAAGAGGCCATCATTACGCCATTGTCGATGAAGTTGACAGCATCCTTATTGATGAAGCCAGGACCCCCCTCATTATTTCTGGACCATCAGAAGAGTCAACAGAACTTTATTATCGCATTGATAATTTTGTTCGTCGATTGCAACGTGATCGTCATTTTAAAATCGATGAAAAAACCCGAACCGTGGCTCTCCTTGAGGAGGGTGTGGCTGAAGCGGAGAAATATTTTAAGATTAATAATCTTTATGAGCTTACCCACATGGATCTTGTCCACCACATCAACCAGGCTCTTAAGGCTCATCATCTTTTTAAACGCGATGTCGATTACATCGTCAAGGATGGTAAGGTGATAATCGTAGATGAATTTACTGGCCGTCTTATGCCCGGTCGCCGCTATAGCGATGGTCTTCATCAAGCTTTAGAAGCCAAGGAAAGAGTCAGAGTTGAACAAGAATACCAAACTTTGGCTTCGATTACTTTTCAGAATTATTTCCGGATGTACAAGAAACTAGCTGGAATGACAGGTACGGCGGCGACTGAAGCAGCTGAGTTTATGGCTATTTACAACCTCGACGTCGTTGAAATTCCTACTAATAAACCGCTTATTCGCTATGAATATCCTGACGTCATTTATCGGACCGCTAAAGAAAAATGGGAGGCGGTAGTTGAAGAAATTATTGCGGCTCATAAAAAAGGTCGACCTGTCCTTGTTGGAACAACCTCGATCGAAAAATCAGAACATTTAAGTTCTCTGCTTCGCAAACGAGGGATAAAACACGTTGTTCTCAACGCCAAGTATCATGAGCAAGAAGCCCGCATAATTGCTCAAGCTGGTCGGGTAGGCGCGGTCACGATAGCTACTAATATGGCTGGCCGAGGGGTCGATATTCTTCTCGGTGGCAACCCTGATTTTTTAGCCAAAGAGATTCTACGCAAAGCTGGGGTGGAACCGGAAAAAGCTACTCGAGAACAATGGCAACAAGCTTATGAAGAAGCAAAGAAAATTACCGAAGAAGAACATAAAATCGTTGTTTCCTTAGATGGCCTTTATGTCATTGGGACTGAACGCCATGAAAGCCGCCGCATCGATAACCAACTTCGAGGCCGTGCTGGTCGGCAAGGAGACCCTGGGGCCTCCAAGTTTTTCCTCTCTCTTGAAGACGACCTCATGCGCATCTTTGGTAGCGATCGAATTTCTGGTCTGTTGGCGAAAATCGGAATGAAAGAAGGAGTCCCCATAGAACATCCAATGGTCACTAAAGCTATTGAACGAGCCCAAAAGCAAGTAGAAGCCCATAATTTCTCTATCCGCAAACATCTTCTTGAATACGACGATGTTATGAATAAACAACGAGAAACAATTTACCGAATGCGCCGCGAAATCATTGAAGGCAAGGAAATGAAAGAATATGTTCTTGAGCTAATTGAAAGTCTCACCGATTGGTTGCTCGAAACTCATGCTAGTAAAAACAAACATCCTGAAGATTGGGATCGAGAGGGATTACGCCAGGCTCTTCTCTCTCAGTTTGGTCTTGATCTTAATTCTCTCAACCTCAACTGGGATGAAATAAATTATGACGAATTGAGAGAAAGAATTATCGAGACTTTAACGGGAATTTACGTAGCCAAAGAACGACTCCTCGGCGAAGCTCGCATGAGAGAGTTTGAAAGAATTATTTTCCTTCAGGTGATTGATTCCCAATGGAAAGATCATTTACTTGGAATGGATTATTTAAGAGAAGGAATTGGGCTCCGGGGCTATGGCCAGCGCGATCCATTGGTGGAGTATAAAAAAGAAAGCTTTGAGATGTTTCAAGATATGCTTGATCGAATTGAAGAAGAAGCCATGCGCTATATCTTCCTCTTTCAACCGGTTATCGTCGAAGAAGAAGCCCGGCCCAAGCGACCAACCCAACCACTTTTTTATGGAGCTCCGGCTCACGCTGCTGAACGCGCCCCAGCCTTCCGGCGTGAGGCGAGAGCTATGATTCCTAAAAAAAGAAAGAAAAGATAGCGAAAAAGGAGGGGTTATGTTGGATGCTAATCTTCGAGAAGGTCTAACCTTTGATGATGTTCTTATCGTCCCAGCTAAGTCTGCTGTGCTCCCAGCTGAAGTCGATGTTAGTACCCAATTAACGAGAAACATTCGGCTCCTTATTCCTATTCTCAGCTCGGCTATGGACACGGTCACCGAATCGAAAATGGCTATTGCTGTTGCCCAGCAAGGTGGCTTAGGAGTCATTCATCGAAACCTCTCGATTGAGGCCCAGGCTGAGGAGGTGGCTAAAGTAAAGCGTCATGAAAGCGGCATGATCGTTGATCCAATAACTATGCGACCTAAAGACAAAATCTATCAGGCTAAAGAAATTATGCGCAAATATAAAATTTCTGGCCTACCAATTACGGACGAAAACAATAAACTTGTCGGCATTTTGACTAATCGCGATATCCGCTTTGAAACCCGCGATGATCTCCCCATAGAAGAAGTCATGACGAGAGATTTAGTTACCGTCCCCCTCGGGACCTCACTTGAAGAAGCCATGAAACTTTTCCATAAACATAAAATCGAAAAAATCCTTATGGTGGATGAAAACTTTCATCTTAAAGGTCTCATTACATATAAAGATATCCTTAAAAGAATTCAGTATCCCAACGCTTGCAAGGACAATTATGGCCGGTTACGAGTGGGGGCAGCCATTGGTGTCGGTAGTGACGCTCTCGATCGGGCCGCAGCTTTAATTGAGGCCAAAGTTGATGTTCTTGTTATAGATACCGCCCATGGCCATTCGCAGCGGGTTATTGACACTTTGAAGCTTCTTAAAAAGAAGTACCCCGAACAAGAGGTTATTGTTGGCAATATTGCTACAGCTGAAGCGGCAGAGGATTTAATTGCCGCTGGCTCTGATGCTCTTAAAGTTGGAGTTGGCCCGGGGTCAATTTGTACCACTAGAGTAGTCACAGGCGCAGGGGTTCCCCAAATTACCGCTATTGCTGATGTTTATCGAGTAGCCAAAAAGAAAAACACCCCTATCATTGCCGACGGTGGCATTAAATATTCAGGCGATATAACTAAAGCTCTGGCAGCAGGCGCTTCTTCTGTTATGCTGGGTAATCTCTTAGCGGGAACAGATGAAGCTCCAGGTGAAGTTGTAATTTATCAGGGAAGATCCTACAAGATCTATCGAGGCATGGGTTCCCTCGAGGCCATGAAGGAAGGAAGTCGCGACCGCTATGGCCAAGATGTGCCTGGGGTTCAGAGTAAACTCGTCCCTGAAGGAATCGAAGGGCGTGTTCCTTACAAGGGAACGGTTGTCAACATCATTCAGATGATGGTCGGTGGTCTACGTTCTGGGATGGGCTATGCTGGCTGCCGAACAATTCCTGAACTTCAAGAAAAAGCCCGTTTTATCAAAATAACTTCGGCCGGTTTGAGAGAAAGTCACGTTCATGACGTGGTCATCACCAAAGAAGCCCCTAATTATCATTTGGAATGATTTTTCCAACCTAAATTAAACCAAATTATTTTAGATTCTATCAAGCGTTAACCTTGTTCGAATTGATTGTCTTTCTAGCAGAAACTGAAGAACCTCGAGTTCATCAGCCTCAAACCAGATCAGAGAACAATGAAAGCACTTATAAACAGGAAGAGGATAAACATAATTATAAGGTTTAATGACCATCTGCAGCCCACAGTGTGGGCAATTGGCTATTCGTTTGTTGTCAGCTCTCTTTTTTAGCCATTTAGGTTGATTAAGATTCTCGCTTGTTTCTTCAGCTATAGCCTTAAGACGAGGGGTAAAACCAATTTCTCGCCTGGCCATTATTTTTTCTAGGAAAAACGAGTGAACTAGCTTACCCTGGCAACTTAAGCAAGTTTTGATTTTAACTCCTTCGTAAAAGGTTTCAATTAAATCTGTCAGGCAATGAGGACATTGGTTCTGGCATCGACTATCTATTGGCTGCTGATGATAAAGACGGTAAAAAGCTTGTCGCACCAAGGCAAAATCTCTTGCCTTCCCCTCCCTGTTTTCCCTTATATTTTTTATTCTAAGACCAGGTGAAAAAGAAGGAAGAGCTAAAAGCGAGTTGAGGGTATAGGGGCCATCCCATCGACCAGAAATCCCTTTGACCATCCAAATTTTTTCTTCCCTGACCCCCGCTTGTTGGCTAGAAGTAAGAGAAGAGCTAGAAATTCTAGCCTCGCTTTCTTGTGGTCTTTCCTCTTGAGCTTTAGTTTCGATTCTAGCCTTTTCTCGTCTTCTTTCTTGTTCTTTAACTTGTTGGATTAGCTCAGACCATGATTTATTGGCCATAGAAGTCAGAAGTTTTAGTCTTTTCATGGCTGGGGGATGAGGATTAAAAAGACGAGTCCAGAAATTCTCCCTAAGTTCCCTGGAATCGGGTGAGACAAGAAAAAGAGGAGTGTACAGACTAAAATCACCCAGATAAGAATTAGCTAACTGAGCTTTATAAATAATTCTCGCTAAAGCCATAGGGTCGCGACCCAATTCCACAGCCGTCGAATCGGCCAGAAGTTCTCGCTGCCGGCTAATAAAAATATTTAGGAAACAAATTAAGGCATAAGAGATTAATCCAGCCAGATAAAGCAAGGGATGAATTACTTCTTTTTGCGATTTTCTATTAAGAATATCAAAGGTCGGTCCTTCCCTTTCCTTTTCGAGAGAAATAAGCAATTGCTCAAAGAAGCTGGCCAAACTACAAATCAAGGTAAATAGCTCGGTATCTCCTCTTAAAAGGTGGGCAGTTTCATGAGCGACCACCGCTTGTAGTTCATCACGACTAGCTTCAGCGAGAAGGCCTTCAGTTATGCCAATAGCTGGATGTCCATCTCTCTCAATAAGGGAAAAAGAATTAATGTTTAGAGAAGGAATAATATATCCTTTAAGCTCCCTTAAGCCTGAAGCCAGCTTCATTTCCTCTAAGACATTTAAAAAAGTCAGATGATAACGATCTTCCCTCGCTGGTGGATAAGCTTGCAATCGATTAAGAATAAAAGAAGCCCCGGTTCTTCGGGCATGCCAGAAATTAACGCTGGTTAAAAGGAAACTGATAAAAGTAAGCAGACTTAAGTATTTTAGAAACAAAGGTGAATTTAACCTAGTTAAATCAGGAAAGAAAAGACCCGCGCCTAAAAAAAAAGCTAAGGTCAGAAGGCCTATGGCTAAAAAATAAAAAAGAAAAAGGGAAAAGAGAACCAAAAGAGATAATCTTTTTTGCTGCTTTTGAATTTCCCAAAAGAGGTGACGCTTGAATTCCATCAATCAATTTTAACGGATTTCAGCGATCTCGTTTTTTTCTTTAATTAAAACAATTCGAGGTGAATAGAATTCAACCTCGCCTTCATCCAGAAGAACATAACTGACAACAATCAATCGATGCCCTATCTTAGCTTTATGGGCCGCAGCACCATAAACCTTACAGGCACCTGAGCCTCTCTCGCCTTTAATTAAATAGGTTGAAAAACGATCGCCAGTGGTTAAATTATAAACGTGCACTTTTTCAAAAGGCAGAAGACCGGCAGCTTCAATTAGAGCTTCATCGAGACAGAGACTCCCTTCATAATCAATTCGGCTTTCAGTGACCGTTAGACCATGCAATTTAGATTTTAGAAAAACTCTCTTCATTCTCGCCTCCGCTTAAGAAAATTTTTAGATTATCAATAAGCCTGGTTTGGCCGCAATAGACTGCCAGAGCAATCAGCGCCTCCTTGTCGATTCTTTCTAAAGGCTTAAGATTTTCAGGATCGACAATTTCAACATAATCGATCCTCAAAGCAGGTTCAGATTTAATTATTTCTTCGATTCTTTTTTTAATCACGGTACAATCTCTTATCCCTCTTTCGATTAATTGGGCTGCTTCTTGTAGCCCTCGGGGAATGGCTAAACTCGCTTTTCTTTCTTCAAGAGAAAGATAAGTATTGCGGGAGCTGAGAGCTAGACCATCTTCATCTCTAACTATGGGCATTATCTTAATTTCAATCCCCAAATTAAGGTCACGAACCATCTGGCGAATAATTACTGTTTGTTGAGCATCCTTTTGGCCAAAATAAGCGACATCAGGTGAAATTATATTAAAAAGTTTTAGAACTACGGTCGCTACTCCTCGAAAATGACCAGGACGGCTACGTCCACAAAGGCCATCCTGAAGTTCAGTTACTTCCACGTAGGTTTTATAATCAGGCGGATACATTTCTTGAACTGATGGATAAAAAAGATAATCTACTCCTTCTTTTTCCAGTAAGAGTCGATCTCTTTCAAGATCTCGAGGATAACAATTAAAATCTTCGTTAGGTCCAAATTGAATAGGATTGACAAAAATGCTAACAATGGCCACATCATTTTCTTGTCGACGAGCTCTAACTAGACTAAGATGGCACTCATGTAAATAGCCCATAGTGGGAACAAAGCCAATCCTTTTCCCTTCCTCTCTTTTTTTCTTGGTGATTGCCTTCATTTCGCTAATTGTCGCCACAATTTGCATCTTTGCCTCCACCTATCGTTTTTCAATAAGCTTGAAAACTATCTTTTAAATGAAATTTAACTCGATCTTTTCCTTATTTTTTTCTGACTCGATCGCGGGAACTTGGTTTTCAGCCGACTCAAAAATTTAATCTGGTCTGGTTTTAAATGGTAAGTATGTTCTAAATCCGGATAGATTCCTTCAATAACTTCTCGTGCATACTTCATCAAGGCTTCTTTAATAAGAGACGCAAGGTCAGCGTATTTTCGGACAAATTTAGGAAGATGGCCGTCAGTCAGACCAACTAGGTCATGAAAAACCAGAATCTGACCGTCACAAAACCGACCAGCGCCAATCCCGATGGTGGGAATACTGACTTCCTCAGTAATTATCTTTCCTAATTCTTCAGGGACACACTCAATGACTAAGGAAAAACAACCTCTCTTTTCTAGCTCTCTCGCTTCCTTAATAATCCTCTTAGCCTCCTCCCAATCACTACCGCGCAGACGATATTGGCCAAACCGATAAATCGATTGGGGGGTAAGACCTATGTGCCCCATTACCGGAATTTCGGCTTCAATCAGGGCCTCAATCACTTCGAGCCGTCGGGGTGAAGCTCCTTCAATTTTCACAGCTTTGGCCCCGGCTTCTTTAATAAAGCGGGCGGCATTTTTTATGGTCTCATCAGGCGAAAGGTGAAAAGAAAAATAAGGCATATCAGCCACAAGGAAGGCTCTTTTAACTCCTCTCGAAACGGCTCGGGTATGATGTACCATTTCTTCCATGGTGACAGGCAAAGTATTTTCGTAGCCAAGAACGACCATACCTAAAGAATCACCGACCAAAATAATATCCATTCCAGCTTCATCGGCCAGGCGAGCAGTGGGAAAATCGTAGGCGGTCACCGCCACGATCTTCTCACCCGAAGCTTTTTTCGCTTTTAGGAGGGGAATGGTTAAGGAAGTAAATTTTTCATTAGCCATTTTCCATCCTTTCTCCCCATCTCGCCTAAAATATCGAGATTGGGGTAAAGTCTATTTTTTAAAAAAAATTATCGCCGAGATGATTTCTTTTGTCCATAACTGGAAGGTACATAATAAAGATGCCCTTTTTTAAGATTTTTTATTTGCCTTATAATATCCAACATCTCAGCCTCTTCAGTCAGATCAAGGTCATCCGATTTTATTACGAGCAAGGGAGTGGATTTATAATTAAAAAAGAAATAATCAAAGGCTTGCAGGAGATTCTGCAAATATTTTTCGCTGATCATTTTTTCAATATCTGTACCCTCTCGAGCAATTCTTCTCAGAAGAGTAGGTAAAGAAACTTGAAGATAGATAGTTAAATCGGGCTTAGGGACTTTTTCCGCCAGAATTGAATAAATTCTCTCATAAACAATTAATTCCTCATCCGTTAAAGTTTGATAAGCGTAGATTTTATCTTTTTCGAAAAGATAATCACAAATGACCCTATCAGCAAATAACTCCCTTTGGGCCAAAGCTACTTGCTGATGATAACGATTAATGAGAAAAACGAGCTGGGTCAAAAAGGCGGCTCCTTCTTTTTCTTCATAGAAATCTCGAAGATAGGGATTGTCTCGGTTATCAAGAATAACTCGGCCGCCAATAAGGCTAGCTAAAGCCTGAGCAAAAAAGGTTTTATGACTATGAGGCACACCTTCAATAGCAATATGGCGGAAAGGAATATCCTCAATCATGGCCGATAAGATAAAAGGAGCTTAACCTCATTTATCCTGCCTTTTCCACCGTAGCTTTTTTAGCTGGAATAATTATCCAAGCAAGCAAATAGAAAAT
>JAOAFQ010000231.1 GCA_026416195.1 Candidatus Aminicenantota bacterium
ATTTTTTCTCTAAAGGCCAATCTTGACTTTAAATGAAAGAAAAATTCCTATATTGAAAATATTAGAGAGAATTAAAAAGAAATAGGAGGTATAAAATGACAAGGAGATCAATGAGTCGAAAAATCCTTCTTATCTGGGCCATTATAGTCATGTTGGTTTGGACAGCCTGGGCTGAGCGAATTCCAACCTTTAAAGAGATGTTTGGATTTAATATCGGTGACGATTATCATCTAGCTAGTTATAAACAGCTTGTTACTTATTGGCGAAGACTTGAGCAAGTTTCCGAACGAATTAAACTTGTCGAAATCGGCCAAACGGCTGAAGGCCGAAAGATGATTATGGCTATAATCACTTCACCTGATAATATGAAACGTCTTTCAAGATATAAAGAAATATCAAGAAGATTAGCTCTAGCTGAAGGCTTGAATGATCAGCAGGCTCTTCAGCTCGCTCGAGAGGGGAAAGCTGTCGTTTGGATTGATGGAGGTCTCCACGCCACTGAGGTAGCTGGTGCTCAGCAATTAATCGAACTCGTATACCAAATGGTCAGTTATAATGACCCAGAAACTTTGCGGATCTTAGATAAAGTCATTCTTCTAGCTGTACCGGTTAATCCTGATGGCATGGATCTTGTAGCTGAATGGTATATGCGCAATCCTGAACCAGCCAAAAGGAGTATGAGTGGTTTGCCTCGTCTTTATCAGAAATATATCGGCCATGACAATAATCGTGATTTTTATATGGTAACTCAGCCAGAAACAGAGGCTATCTGCTATCAGCTTTATCATGAGTGGTTCCCTCAAATTGTTTATAATCACCACCAAACAGGACCAGCTGGAACCGTCCTTTTCTGTGCTCCCTTTCGCGATCCTTTCAATTATCATTTTGATCCTCTTGTTGTCATGGGTACAGAACTCGTAGGTATTGCGATGCATAATCGTTTCATTGCTGAAGGTAAACCGGGAGCGACTATGCGCTCAGGGGCTAGCTATTCGACTTGGTGGAATGGAGGCTTAAGATCCACTGCTTACTTTCATAACATGATTGGTATTTTAACCGAAATTATCGGTAATCCCACCCCAATTGAAATTCCCTTTATTCTTCAGCGTCATTTACCTAAAGGTGATTATCCTTACCCAATTGCGCCCCAAAAATGGCATTTTAAACAAACAATTGAATACTTGATTACAGCCAACCGAGCCATCCTTGATTTGGCCGCTAAATTAAAGGAAGATTTTCTCTTTAATATTTATCGGATGGGCCGAAATTCTATTGAAAGAGGAAGCCGCGATCATTGGACCATAACCCCAAAAAAAATTGCCTTAGTGGAGGAAATCATCAATAAAGAACTGCCAAAAACTCAAACTCAAGCTCCGACCGCCACGCCAACCTCGGACCTCCCCCCTGAATTTACCGCGAGAATAAGTGCTAGCCGAGGTCTTCCGATTAAATATTATGAACTCTTGAAAAATCCGGAATGGCGAGATCCCCGCGGGTATATTATTCCGGCAGACCAGCCAGATTTTCTCACGGCCACCAAATTCATCAATGCGCTGATTAAAAATGGAATAACAGTCTATCGAGCCACCAAAGAATTTCAAGTGGCTGGCAAAACCTATCCGGCCGGTTCCTATATTGTAAAGTGCGCCCAGGCCTTTCGACCTCATATTCTTTCCATGTTTGAACCACAAGATCATCCTCATGATGTCGCCTATCCCGGCGGTCCACCCATTCCACCCTATGATAATGCTGGCTGGACTCTTGCTTATCAAATGGGAGTTACTTTTGACCGAATTTTAGATAGTTTTGATGGTCCTTTTGAAAAGATTAATGGTTTAGCCAAGCCTCCAGCAGGCCGAATAATTGGACCGACTGAAGCTAAAATATTCGCTTTTGATCACCGGGTTAATGACGCCGTTATAGCCGTTAATCGTCTTTTAGCCACCAATCATGAAATATATATATATAAAGATTCTTTAATTTTAGATTCTCAAGTTCTCCCTCGAGGAGCATTTTGCGTCTTAGCTAAAGCTGGGACAAAAGCTGAACTGGAAAAAATAGCTAAAGAAATCGGTCTAAATTTTTATGGTTTAGAATCTTTGCCAAAAGGGGAGTATTTAAAAGTACATCCAGTTAAAATCGGTCTTTGGGATATTTATGGGGGCTCCATGACTTCGGGCTGGACCAGATGGCTTCTTGAACAATTTTCATTCCCCTTTGAAATAGTTTATCCTCCAACCCTTGATCAAGGCAATTTAAAGGCAAAATTTGATGTTCTTATTTTCCCTTCAGGAGCAATTCCTGCAGCTGGACGCACTGGAGGCCAAGAATTTAGACCAATGGCAGCTCCCAGTCTTGATCAAATTCCTCCTGAATATCGGGATAGGATTGGTCGCATTACGGTTGATAAGACGATACCCCAACTGGCGGCGTTTCTCAAAGAGGGCGGAACAATCATCACTATTGGTTCATCCACTTCATTGGCTTATCATTTGCGCCTGCCTATCACTGATGCGTTGGTCGAGAAACTTCCCGATGGAGTTGAAACTCGCCTCCCACGAGAAAAATTTTATATTCCAGGCTCTATCCTTCAAGTTAAAGTCAATAATCTTCACCCCTTAGCCTATGGTCTGCCAGAATTAGTCGACGTTTTCTTTGATAACAGCCCCTCTTTCCGTCTTCTTCCTGAAGCTCAGCTGAAAAATGTAGTTCCCATTGCTTGGTTCGACTCACCGACACCTCTTAGATCTGGCTGGGCCTTAGGCCAAGGCTATCTCCAAGGGAGTGTGGCTGCCATTGAGGCTCTTGTTGACAAAGGTAAACTTTATCTTTTTGGTCCGGAAATTCTTTTCCGTGGCCAGCCCCATGGCACTTTTAAATTATTTTTTAACGCTATTTTTCTCGGAGGCTGTAGCTTAATTAATTTTTAAAAACAAGTTCGTAAACTTACTATTTAGGCAAAACTTATTTTATTTCTTTAATAAAAATGTTGCGGAAGTAAACAGAAGAGTCCCAATCGTGATTTTGAAGACCAATGTAGCCTTCAGCCGCAAAATCTTTTACTTTTCCCCGGGGTTCGGCTAGCCAATCAATAATTTTGGTCCCATTTAATTCCACTTGAAGATGTCTTCCCTTAAAAGTTATCTTAAAATGGTTCCATTCGCCAGTCGGTTTAAACCCATTCTTGGCTGGCGCTACAGCATCGTAAACCGCGCCAGTTTTATGAATGCCTTCACCCGCATCATTAATTTGAATTTCAAAGGAGTGATAAATATAATCGTCGCTTGTGGGTACTTCTGGTACCCGAAGGAAAATCCCAGAATTGGTCGTTCGATGAGCACACATATAATCTAGTTCTAAAACAAAATCTTTATATTTTTTCCGACTATACCAGAGAAGTCCCATGCCTCCCACTGATTTCAAAATGCCCTCATTCTCATCCAGCTCAAAGTGCCCTGGCCCATAATGATTCCAGCCATGTAGGCTATATCTTCCTCTGGTTCTGGAGATAAGCTCTTCATAGCTATAAAAATAAGTATTTTCATTAATTAGTTTGATTGCTTCCTGAAGGGCTGGAAAAGGATTTAAAGCTTCTTTTTCATTTTCATATTCCAAAGTTAAATAGCCCAAATAATTCTGCTTGGTTAATTCTTCCAGAATTTCTTTTAACCCAACCTTTCCTTTTCCCGGTGGTACATCCTCCACTTGTGGACCGACCCCATAATTGCTTCTATCCTTGAGGTGAATATCAAAGATTTTTCCGGAAAAAGACTTTATCACTTCAGCCGGCTTTAAGCCACTTCGCATCCAATGCCCAGGATCAGCGCAAAGCCCAATCCTATTTCCTGACTTTTTCAAGACAGCAAGGGTTTTTTCTGGATTAGCATATAAAGAAGGTTCAGGATGATTATGAATGGCTAGGAATAGTCCATAATCCTCAAGCAACGGTTCAATAATGGCCAAATACTCTTCTGACGGTTCGGCTATAATTAAATAGGCACCTAATTGACGAGCGAAACTAAAAATTTTCTGCTTTTCCTCCCTTGTTCGACCTAAATCGACCACTCCATAGGCGACAAGTTCTAACCCCGCTTGCTTTAATCTTTCAAGAACAAAATTAAGATCTTCTGGCCTGAGTTGATGATCGAAGACAGTGGTAGGCTTATCCTTTGACAAAATCTGCCCTGGGTAAGCTTGGAGATATTTAATCCCTAACTTTTGAGCGTATTCAATGGTCTCTAGAAAAGAAAATTTCCTAAAGGTCCAACATTGGAGGGCTAAGGGAAAAGGTTTCGTCCTAATTATTTCAGTCGCTTCTGTTTTTTGCCCATCTTTCAAGGAAGCAGATATATCTAATGGGGTCGAAACAATCAACTGAGAAAAAAGCAAAAGGAAAAAAGTGGGGCAAAAAATCAAACGTCTATTTTTTATTTTCATTTAATTTCTCCTTTTATCTCTTTTCAGATTTGATATTGTCATCTCATCTTTGTCAGCCTAAATTTTCAAATTGACTGGTGTCGATTATTTTGATTTTCGGGGATTCCATTGGCCTTTAGCAACCGCTGGGATAAAATCTTCAAGCCCAGGCGGTGGCCAGTAAATGGTTTTTTCTTGCTCAATACTCATATAAGCGGCCATTAATAGCTCGGTTACCTCAACTCCATCTGAAAAATTTTCTTCAGGGCGTTTTCCTTCGAGAAAAGAGCGAACCATATGGCGATTTTCAGCTTCATAACCATACTCGATTTCTTCTTGAGCTATTACTGGCATCAATCCAATTTCGGCATTTTGTTTTTCTACGAGATCTTCACCGGCCTCCCCTTTGACCCGCCGGCTGAAAAAGACTTTCAAGTTAGAATCGAGGGTGTTAATTTGAAGAGCATATTCTGGGCCAAGAAGTTCCATAGTTAATCTTAAGCCAGCCCCAACATAGCACCACGAAGTTGTCGTTTCTACTACCAATGGATGGCCTTCTTCATCTCGATATTCAATTACGCAGCGGGCGAAATCTTCAGCTGGACGGGCTAAATAATCAATTTGACCCCCTGAATTTTCCTTTAGACTTTGGGCGTATTCAGGTCGCTGCCATTTAAGGCAATGGGCATAGGCAGTTATTTTTATTGGTTTCAAATAGCTTCGGTCTTTTCCAGGTGGAGTTAACATAAACCTTGCTTCCTCGACCGAATGACACATCATGTCATTTAAAACTCCCCCGCCTTGAAGTTCTCCTTCCCAAAACCAAGGCCTATGAGGACCACTATGCTCTTCGGCGGCTCTGGCCAAATAAGGCTTACCAGTCAAAGGCACACCTCTTTGCCAAATGATTTGTTTACCCCGAACGACGGTCGGTGCAAAGATTTGATTTTCAAGATAACCATCTAAGAGCTTAGCTTTTTGGGCAAGCTCCAACATCCGCCTTGCTTCTTTGACATTTCGGCCCAGAGGTTTTTCACAAGTAACTCCAACCAATTCACCTTTACCTGATAGCACCACCTCGGCTATTTCCTCCATCACCTCAAGCCGAGAGTAATTAGGGGCACAAATCCAAACAGCCTCAATTTCCGGCGAAGCTACCATCTCAGTAATGGATTTATATACCTTGGCCTCGCCAACACCTAATTGCCGAGCTAATGCCGCTGCTTCTTCAGCCCTTTTTTCTGTTCGACTAACAATGCCTAAGATGTCGGCATCTCTGACCCCCACAAAAGAACGAAGGTGAAACTGAGCTACAAAGCCAGCGCCCACGAGGCCAATTCCTAACCGTTTCTTTGGCTTCATTTTTACCCCTCCTTTTAAAATTTATTCTTTTAATTATGAGCTATTAATTGCTAATTTAATTTCTATTTTTTATTACCTTTTTCGCTCGTTGTTTTTATCTCCTTTGAAAAAGAACATAAAAACAACGGCACAGAGAATGGTAATTACAGCCGGTATAGCAAAGACGGCTCGCCAGTTCGTCCCCTCTGGTCCAGTAAATAAAGATTGAATCCAACCAGCAAAGAGACTCCCAAGGTAATTTCCAAGACCGATGGTCGCTAAGGTAATTAAACTCTGGGCTGAGGCTCGAATATCACCAGGAGCAACCCGATCGACATAAATAAAGGCGGCCGTAAAAAAGAAGACATAACAGAAGCCATGTAGAGTTAAAGAAGCTATCACCAGCCATGAAGGCTGACCAATAACAAAAATAATATATCTAATTGGCCAGGCTAGGATGCCAATGAGGAGGGTGATTCTGATGCCAAAGCGAGGTAGGAAATATGGTAAAAGCAGGGCCATAACAAAAATTTCAGCCACTTGAGCTATAACCATGATGCCTGAAACAGCTGAACTTGAAACTCCAATCATTTCTGACGTTAGATAAGGGGCGGTCATAACGTAATAAAACATTAATTCTGTAGCCACAACAAAAGCTATGGTAATAAAAACCGCAAAATTCTTGTCCCTTAACAGACGCAAGGCTTCAAGGAATGCCCAAGGTTTTGTCGCCTCTTTTTTAGGTGGAGTGTGAGGCAAATTAAATGAAGTAACACCCATTAATAAGGAAAAAAAGCCTGCAAGAAGCAAAGTATCTCCAGTTAAAGGTGATAAACCTGAGGCTTTAAAAGCTAGCCGCCAACCAGCAAGAATTAGTCCCGCAATTATCCAGCCTATCGTTCCCCAAACCCTAATTTGGCCAAACTCACGTTCAGTATCGCGCAAATGGATGAAAGCTAGAGAATTGGTCAAAGCTAAAGTAGGGGCATAGATGAGGCAATAAACTAGCATCAAACCCGATAAAGAAGCGAAATCAGTCAATCTTGAGCCAATTAAAAGAAGTAAACCTCCAATAAGTTGGAGAATAGCAATTATTTTTTGGGTAGGGAAATACCGGTCAGCCACCTGCCCACCGATAAAGGGGGAAATTATAGTGGCTAAAGGCAAAAGACTATAGATAAAACCTACCTGAGTTCCTTGGAAACCAAGTTTATTTATAAGATAATCAGAAAGGACAGGCGACCAAGAGCCCCAGATGGCATATTGGAGAAACATCATCATACCCAGCCGAAACTTAAGTCCCATTTACCCTCCTTCTAAATTCTTTTAAGACTTCACAATCTAAAAAACCAATTAAATAATTCGTCGATTAAGGGGATCCCACTCGACTCGGCGACCTCGAAGATAAGCCTCAGTGGCCATATGACAGGTAATTGCTTCTTCAAAGCCTCGGTCAATATTGCAACTCGGTTCACGGTCTTGACGGATGCAATCAAGCCATTCCAGAACATGAAGATGAGAAATATCAACTTTTTTGCCTTCCTTATATGAATAAAGAAGCCCGCGAGTGGCAAAGTAGCGTTCGCTAGCTGAGGTTACCGTATCTATCCCCTTAGCTCCTGGGCGAAAAGAAAAAAGAGGAACTGCTGGCTCAACTAGCTTGGCTAAATACAGCTCTTTATATCGGGTGCTTTCTGGGTCAGCAGTAACGGTCAAAGTTTCGCCAACTTCCATCCAAGCATCATGGCCCATAAAAATGCGGCCCCGATAACGGTCGCTGGCCAAAGTTGCACTGTAAATTAAAGTCATCTCTCTATCTGGATATTCAAAGACTGCGTGAAAAACATCAGGGACATCCCGACCATCGTCAAAAAAGTAGATTCCACCTGAAGCCACTGCATATTTTGGAATTCCAAGTTCTAAAATTTGATTAACCGCGTCATACTCGTGAGAAAGAAGGTCGCCAGAAAGGCCAGTTCCATAATCAAACCAGCATCGCCAACGGAAAAAGCGATAAACGTCAAAGGGACGCCGAGGAGCTGGCCCTAAAAATTGGTCCCAATCAATATTATGTGGTCCAGCCTCTTCAGGAATTTCATATTGCCAAGCTCCTTCAGGACTATTTCGATTAGTTGTGGTCTCAACGAGGGTTATTCGGCCTAAGAGTCCTCGCTTGATAATTTCTCGGGCCCGAACATGGCTTTCCTGTTGTCGCTGCTGGTGACCAAGTTGAAAAACAATTCGGCTGGCTTTAACTGCATCATATAGTTTGACTGCTTCATCGGCGGTTCTGGTCATACATTTTTCGAGATAAATATGTTTTCCAGCCGCCACAGCCTCAAGGGCCATCGGGGCATGAAGATGATCGGGAGTGGCAATAATAACCGCATCAACGTCAGGCGAACGAAGTAAATCCTGATAAAAACGGTATCTTTTAGCTCCCTTTTCTTCAACAATCTTCCCCTGTCGAAGAACATACTTAGAAGCCATTAAGGCTCTTTCCGCTCTTGGCTCGTAAACATCACAAACTGCGGTCAAAAGGCAATTGGCATCTTCTTGGCTGAGAAAGATTTCCAAACTTTTGTCCAGAGGATTCAATTTAGCCGCTCTTTTCCGATTTTCTAGCCAATCTGGATGAACAAAACCGGCACAGCGGAGAAGATGTTCGCCTCGGCTACCAACCCCGATTATCCCTAACCTGATAACTTGGTTGGAGCGCTTTAACGTTCCTTCAGGCAGAATAGCTGGGGCTTTAGGAGAAATTCCCAACTCTTTTAAGATAGCCTGCTTCTTGCTTTCATCATATTTCCTTTTCTTCAACCAAGCCACGAAAAAGCCGCCTAAAAAAGGAAGCGTTGAGAGACTAAGAAGAATGTCTCTCCTTCTTAATCTTTGATTCTTTTTCTTTTCCTCTTTATCTTTCTCTAGAGACATCATTACCCCTCCTTTGAAACTTGACTTTTCAGGGGACCAAAAACTAGTCGGTCCAATCCAGCCACCCGGCCTGTCGGAAAAAGGGAAAGAACTAAAAGGGAGGCAAATTCCACCAAATTCTTATTGACAATTAAATAGCTCCCTTCAACCGGCATTGATGATTTAAATCCGACTAAAGGAGGGTTAGCTAAATAATAAAGTGCAAGAAGAATAAGCCCGGCTATACAGGCTGGGGTTGTTAGAAAGCCTATCATTAAACCTAAACCGATGGCTATTTGACCACTAATGTTAAGAATATCAACCACTTTGAGCCATTGAGGATTGGTCACAATCATAGTAAAAATATTAGAAAGAAACCACTTAGCCTCAACTAGATAAGGAGCTGAAGACCAGTAAGGGTTGAATAGCTTCGCTATCCCTTCATAGAGGAAATGCCAGCCAATAATAACTCGGAGCAAAATTAATGCGGCCCACTGCCAGGAAGCAATAGCTTTACTTCTGATCATAATTTTTCTCCCCAATAGTTTTTAAAGAAGTTGAGAAAAATATAAATGCCTACAGTTAAAAACCGAAGAATAAGGGGAAAAATTAAAATAGAAGAAATCTTTTCTCCGGCTGGCAATCATTAAGAATTAACTTGGCCGGCGGTAAATATGTTCCATTAAATCTAGAACAGTCTCGGGCGGAAGGTCGATAAATTCGAGACCCAATTCAACTATCTTTTCGGTTTCTAATTTTTTTATCCACTTAATCCGAGCTAAGACTTGAATCCATTTGCCTAATTGATCTGAGGGGATTTTAAGTTTAATCAGGGAATTAGGAGAAAATTCTTCGCGTGATGCCAAGCGGATGCCACCAACAGAAATATCAAGGCTCTTGGCCATCAACTGCTTTTTTTCCTGTTCGTCCAAAGTTCGAGAATTGATTATTTCCAAAATTATTTCTTTTTCCTCTTCTATTCTCGGATCACGCCGCCGGTCAGACCTGGCTTTCTTAAAGTCTTTCGAAAGAGAAGTCTCTTTTCCTCTTTTTCTAAAAATTTTTGTCCAAAACATTATTTTTTCCTTTTTTTTCCTATCACAATTCTTTTTCAATTTTCAAGCTATATTTTTTGCTTAACGAACAACTAGGCAAATCCGCCTTTGGTTGATTCCTTGACTTTCGATTTAAAGAAAAATAACATTAGCCACGTTTGAAAAATGATAGCTAAAATCGCTGTAGTCTTAATTTCGATGGTCGTAGCCTATTTGGTAGGACAATGGCGCCGTTTTTCAGTTGAATTGAGCCTTTTCTTGGCCGCTTTTCTTGGAGCCGGCTGCGGGGCCATTTTCTCCACCCCTCCTTGGCAAGAAATCCTCCGCCATTTAGTTGAGGGTTCCTTTACCTACCTTGATGTCATTCTTGTCTTTTCTACCGCTACAATTTTTATGGCTGTTTTAAGGGAGTCAGGAGGGATTGATTATGTTGTCCAGGCCACAATGAACTCTCTGGGAAAAATAAGGCCATTAGCTCTTTTTATCTTAATGGTTATAGTTCTTATTCCAGGAGCTTTGACCGGGGCTGGCAGTGTCTCCCTGCTGGTAGTGGGGGCGCCGGTGGCGGCTGCTCTTCATCATCTTGGTCTTTCTCGGCCAAGAATAGCCGCTATCCTTTTCATTCTCGCCGGGTTAAGTGCCGCGGCTCCACCTGTAAATATCTGGGCTATGATTCTTTGTGCTGGAACCGCTATTCCCTATGTTGGTTTCGAATTGCCTTTAGGACTACCAGTTATTTTTCTCGGGACTTTAACAATTTTCTCCCTTGGTTGGAGGCCTGAGAAAATCGCCGAAGCCAAAGAAAATTGGGAAAAAATGGACATTCCGAAAGGCATGAGTTGGTGGCGAATTGCTCTCCCTTTTATGGTTCTTTTTGGTCTAATTTTAGCTTATCGCCTCTGGCCCTTCAACCTGCCCGTACTCGGCCTCCCTTTACAATTCTTTTTAGGATCAATCACCGCTTGGTTAACCAGCCCAAAGAAATTAAATTTTTTCTTGATATCCCGTGAGACCATGGTCAGAATACTTCCTCTGGTTTCCACTATGGTCGTTATTGGCATGTTACAGCAGGTAATGACAGCTACTGGGGTAAGGGGGCTAATATCCTATGCTGTTATTAGCATTCCTCTTGTCCTTTTATTCATTTCCTTGGCCGTTATCATTCCCATTTCAGAAGGAGTTTTAACTTATGGAGCAGCCGCCATTTTAGGAATACCTCTTATTTGGTACCTCGACTCTCTCGGCTATCATGCGACAGTGGCTATTTCTGGATTAAGCTTACTTTGGCCATTGGGTGATGGCCTGCCCCCAACTGCTCTAATTGGTCGACTTTCTGTAATGGTCTCGAATTATGAAGGCTCTTACTGGAGCTTTCTAAGAAAAACGTGGTTTCCCTGGATTATTATTACCTTGGCCGGCATCCTTATGGTCATTTTCAGTGCGAAACTGAGTTTTCTTGTTCGTTGGAGTACAGGTTAAATGGTTTAAGAAAATAAAAAAGTTGGCCATAGGAGAATTAAAATAATGGCTAAATTCATCATGATTACTTACTACTTGCTCACAGCCTTCATCGCCACTCTTTTTTTCTGGAATTTTTGGCAGGAAAAAAAGAAAATTGACCGTCAGATTCTTTATTTACTTGTTCTTATTCCGTTGCTTCTTCGTCTCTTAAGGATAAAATAATGCGAACTAAAATAATTCTTTTGATTTGTTTAGTCTTTATTCTCATTTGGCCTGCCATTCAGCTTTACCAACACCGACACTTTCAGATTCCAATTGTGGCTGGTCCAGGAGTTACCCGAGTTACTAAACTGAGTCATTATTTACCTGCTCTCAAAGGGACAATGGCTGATACGTGGATTTTTTGGCTTGAGGGCCAGGAATCAGGTGGAAAGGCATTGATTTTAGGTAATTCTCATGCCAATGAACCTGAAGGAATGTTGGCGGCTCTAGTAGTTATTGAAAATGGTCTAGTCGAACGAGGAACTCTGCTTGTCATCCCTCAATTTAATCATAGTGCCAGTCGAGCGACTCGTCCTGGCGATGGTTATCCTCTCTACTTTAATATCGATACCAAGTGGGGCAAGAAAAAATTCAGGATGGGAAATCGCGAGGCTTCACCCCTTGATCAATGGCCAGACCCTGATGTTTACCTCCATTATCCTGACAAACAACTTCTTTCTTTTCTTGATGCTCGCAATGTCAACCGGACTTGGCCAGGACGGCCAAAAGGATTGCTCATGGAACAAGTTACCTATGCGGCTATGGAATTAATCCGACAAGAAAAGGTTGATCTAGTGATAGACATTCATGGCGCTGAAACTATGTTTCCTGTCACCAACTGCATTGTGGCCCCAGAAAAATCAGCTAAATTAGCAACGATGGTTTCTTTGACAGTCAAAGCAACGGAAAAATTTGATAATCATGTTGAACCCTCTCCACCTAAATTTAGAGGACTTTCTCATCGCGAAATTGGGGATTACTCTGACGCCATGCCGTTTCTTTTGGAAGCACCTATCCCCTTTTTGGATCAACCAACCGGGCCAAAAACTGAAAAGTTTCTTCTTGATGGAAAAGATCCTTTTTTGCTTCGCTTGTCTCGAAAAAATAAATTATTTGTTCCCTATGATGAAACCGGCTGGCCAATAGACAAAAGAGTTGGGCAACATCTTTCGGTAACCCTTGAAATTTTAAGGCAGTATTCGCGGCGAACACCTGAAAGGTCAATTATCATTCATAATGTTCCTCGCTACGCTGAGGTTGTTGAAAAAGGAGTGGGTTATTATTTTCAAGACCCATCTCAAGTGCGTCGAGACCGGATTTATCTAAATTAAAAAAGGCAGGAAAGAATTTATTTATTTTTAATAAACCAAAGCAAAATCGCTATTTTAAATTTTAAAAAATATTTTGGAGCTTTATTGGGAAAATCAAAGAGGAGATTAGAAATGAAACCAAAAAATTTATTCCCTTTAGGCTTGATTTTCACCTTTTTGCTTTTGGTCTTTATCCTTCCTGGAAAAGATAAGGATGAGGGAGAATTAACTACCAACCAAGATAGAGCCTGTACCGTGATTATGGTTGGTAAGAAAGCCTCTGTTGATGGATCAACTATGGCTACTCATACCTGCGATTGTGGCATTTGCGATTGGACCTTTAGGTATGTCCCAGCCGCTGATCATAAGCCAGGTGAAACCAGGAAGATATATCATATCAACCAGTATAAAACTTGGCCCCCCGAACAGGGTTTGAAAGGGGATCTTTATAAACAAGATTTCACTGGTTTAGAAATTCCAGAACCGCCACGCACTTATGCTTACATTCATGGAATGTTTGGCTATATTAATGAAAACCAAGTCGCTATTGGTGAATCAACCATTGGGACTCATCGCAAGCTGGTCAATAATACCCCTAGTGCAAAATTTGACATTACTATGCTTACCCTAATTGCAATGGAAAGAGCCCGGACAGCTCGGGAAGCGATCAAAATAATGGGTTCTTTAGCCGAAAAATATGGGTATGGTTATAATGACGATGGCGAAATGCTCTGTGTTCATGATCCCAATGAAGTTTGGGTTTTTGAAATTATGCCCGTTGGTCCCCTTTGGAAACCGGATAGCGGCAAGCCTGGAGCGGTTTGGTGCGCTCAAAGGGTGCCAGATGATCATGTCAGTGTCTGCCCGAATGAAAGTCGGATTGGGGAAATCAATTTGAAAAATCCTGATTATTTTATGGCTTCTTCCAATGTTATTTCTTTTGCGATTGAACAAGGTCTTTACGATCCAAAAAGTGGTAAACCTTTTAACTGGAAAAAGGCTTATTCTCCGGTTGAAGGGAGTGCTCGCTCCACCGAAGGCCGAAGAGCCAGGATGTGGCGTTTCTTTGATTTGGTTGCCCCTTCGCAGAAATTCAGCCCTGACACTCCCAATATGGATTATCCTTTTTCAGTTAAACCAGATCGACCGATCTCGATTCAAGATGTTATGGCTATGACGAGAGACCGAGCTCAGGGGACGATTTTTGACCGAGTAAAGGGCCTAAGAGGCGGACCTTTTCTTAATCCCAATTATTATGGCCCAACCAGAACAATTTGCGACCCTCGAGCTGAATACACAACCATAACCCAATGCCGAGGATGGCTGCCTAATCCTATTGGCGGCTTAGTTTGGATTGCCTATGGCGTTCAAGATACTTCCTGTTACCTACCCTTTTATGCGGGAATTACCGATATGCCTGATTCTTTTAAAATTGGCGATCATTGGGTTTTTAATCGTGATTCAGCTCGATGGGCTTTTGACTATGTTGATTTTCACGTGCAAGTTGCCTATAGCTATGGTTTAGAGGAAGTGAAAAAAGCCCAAGCCAAATGGGAAGGGGAAGCTTTAGCTAGAACTAAAGAAATTGATGATAGAGCCCTTCGACTTTATCAGGAATCGCCAGTTAAAGCGGCTGAATTTTTAACAGCCTATTGTTTAAATAATGCCAAGAATGTGGTTGACGCATGGTGGAAGCTGGGAGATGATCTTCTTGTTAAGTTTAATCATCTAAAACTTTATAATGTGGAAAAAAGAACAATGGACCGAAATCAACCAGCCTATCCTGAATGGTGGCGCAAAGCTATTAGGATTTTTGATGTTATCTTCGAAGAAAGTGTAAAATAAAAATAGAAGTAAGGAACTTGAAGAAACTATAAGGATATATTGCGATGAGCAGAGACAAGCTGGAAGAGAAAATCAAAAAAGAGAAAATTCAAGATTGGTTAAAATGAGAAAGATAAAATTAAAATTTTTTAGAATTAGGGTGGCTTCTCTATAAGAGGGAGGAAAAAATGAAATTGTCAATTAAAAGATTTCTCTCTTTGTTTGGTCTTATAATCTTGGCAAGCTTTTTGTTCTTGATTCCGATTATAGCTCAAACCAAAATCCCTAAAGCCAATTTACCAGTCTTATCGACCTCCGCTGGCCAAAGTAATGATGTTAATACAATTAATATTATTCTCGAAGAAGCAGGCATAAAATATGATTACTGTGATGTTCCTGATGTCGACTTGATAAAAAGTGGGGTAGGATTAGCTGATAGAGAATCTGGCCCAGGCTTTCACGTTGAGGTTTATACGGATTTAAGTAAATATCCTAAAGGGACTCCTTATAAAACTATTATTTTTGCTATCGGAGCCAGTCTGAAAGGAATGGGCGCTTCTGGTTTAACCGTTGAGGCTGAAGAAGCTAGATTAAAAAGAATTGTTGAGTATTGTCAGAAAAACAAAATATATATTATTGCTGTACATGTCGGAGGTTCAGCTCTTCGAGGAGCTCCTGGCAGTGACAACGAAAGAATGATCGATGCAGTGGCCCCCTTCGCTAATCATATCATCGTAACTAAAGATAGCAATAAGGATGGTCGATTTACCAATATTGCCAAGGCCAAAAATATCCCCTTAACCGAAGTCGATTACGCTTTGGATCTGGTAAACATTTTTAAGCAAATTTTTCAGTAAGCTAGTTAATTGCTTATTTGATTAACCTTTAATGACCTTTTTTATCCTAGGTAGCTTTAGATTTGATCAAATTAATTAATTGCTCTGCTTGTTGAAGATCCTCTTTAATTTTTTCATAAAAAAGACGGGCTTTAAAATTTGCCAGTTTTCTCTTTCCTTTTTTCTGGCTATCAAAATTCTTCTCGACAAACAAGTTAACTTCTTCAGGCAAGAAAAAGCGGCTGACAATTTCATCCTGAAGTAACTCTTCCACAATTTTCTCCTTTTCTTCGCTCTTAATGAGTAAATGGACCTTTTCCAAATTCTCTTGACGCAATCTCTCATAATCTCGGGGAGCGTAAGGTGGAGGTGGGCCAAAAAGACGATGTAATTCTTTTTTGATTTCTTCAAAGGCCACTTTGGCTTCCCTTACCTCATTACGAATTCGATAATAATCGTTTAATTCAACTTTAACCGATTGGTTCAGCCGGTTAAGACTTTTTAGGGAAGTAGCCAAAAGGTCCAAACATCGGCTAATCTTAGCTTTGAAAATTTCTTCAATCATATCTATTTTCTACCATATTCCTTTTATTTTTGGTAATTATTTCTGAAAAATTTCTAGAGAAACAATGACCTAAAGTTCAATTTAGCCTAGCTCAATTAATTAAAAATTCAAATTTTTTTCTTTTTTCCAGACATTGGGAGCGCTAAAATATTAATATAAGAGGAGGTGAATTGAATGAAACTTGGAGAAATTTATCGTCGAGCCGTAGCTATTGGAATTGAAAAGGATTTAAGGGGACGGGAAGAGATTGATCGTCTTTTGGCCGAGGAAAAAGAAAGATATGAAAAATTAGAGGAAGATGAAAAAAAGACTTTCGACCAGGATCGCCTTTTCAATCCTTTTGCTGACACCCGAATTCTCTATGGCGATCCAGAAACCGAAGTTAAGAAAGCCCTTATTGGCATTGATATGGAAGTAGGTGAAGTTCTTCTAGCTTATCTTCTTAACCGAGACCGGGAAGAAAAAATTGACTGTCTTATCGCCCATCATCCTGAAGGCCGGGCTTTAGCTCGTCTCGCAGAGGTGATGAAGCTTCAAATTGATCTTCTTAGCCAGTATGGAATTGCCGTAAGTGTAGTAGAACAACTTATGGAAAAAAGAATAGCTGAAGTTGAAAGACGCCTCCTCCCGATTAATCATAATCGAACTGTCGATGTCGCTAGGTTGTTTGGCCTACCTTTCCTCTGTTTACATACTCCAGCGGATAACTGCGTTACTTTTTATCTCAAAAGAAAGTTTGAGGAGGAAAAACCTCTTTTTCTTAAAGATTTAATCAAAATCCTTAAGCAAATCCCTGAATACCGGGCCGCGTCGAACCTCGAAGGTGCACCTAAAATTCTTCATGGCTCGGAAAATAATCGGTGTGGCCAGATTTACGTCGATATGACTGGGGGAACAGAAGGTTCAAAAGAAATTTTTGATAAAATTGCCGCTAGCGGCATTTCAACCTTAGTGGGGATGCATTTTAGCGAAGAACATTTGGAAAAGGCTAAAAAGGCCAATCTAAACGTTGTTGTCGCTGGACATATTGCCAGTGACACTCTTGGGCTAAATCTTCTTTTGGATGCTATTGATCCAGCGGGTGAACTTGAATTTATTTGCGTTTCAGGTTTTGAAAGACGCCGTCGCATTTCTGAGGGAAACAAATAATGAAAAATGTCATTACTTTAATCTTAGCTGGGGGTCAGGGAAGTCGTCTTTATCCTCTAACCAAAATAAGAAGCAAGCCAGCCGTGCCCATCGCTGGCCGCTTTCGTTTGATCGATATTTCAATTAGCAATTGCTTGCATTCTGGTCTAAGAAAAATCTTTGTCTTAACTCAATTTAGTACTGAATCTCTTCATCGACATATTTTTTTAACCTATCGTTTTGATAATTTCACTCCCGGATTTATCACTATCCTAAGCGCTCAACAAACTTTAGAAAATAGGAACTGGTATCAAGGAACGGCTGACGCTGTCCGTCAGAATCTCTTTTTTATTGAAGGTAAAGGAAATTATGTTTTGATTCTTTCTGGCGATCACCTCTACCGGATGGATTATCGTCCTTTTATTGAATTTCATCAGGCAAAAGGAGCGGATATAACTATTGCGGTTACCCCAGTAACAGCTGATCAAGCGCCGGAGTTGGGAATAATGAAACTTGATGATCATCAACGGGTGATTTCTTTCATTGAAAAACCAAGACCAGGCCCTGAACTCGAAAGCATGCTTCTTCAAGAATCTTTATTGTCTAAATTAGCAGGGGAAGCTAAAGATCAGTACTATTTAGCTTCAATGGGTATTTACGTCTTTTCCTGGGAAGTGCTTCGGGATTTACTCAAAACGACTCCTTTTGAAGATTTCGGCCGCGGCGTTATCCCCTTTGCCATTCAAACCTATAAGGTTTATGGTTATTTATTTCAAGGTTACTGGAAAGATATTGGAACCATCAAAAGCTTTTATGAGGCTAATCTTGAATTAACTCAACCTCTTCCCCCCTTTAATTTTTACGATGAAGATCGGCCAATTTTTACTCATGCTCGATTCTTACCTGGCTCAAAAATTATCTTTTCTGAAGTCGAAAACTCGATTCTCTGTGAAGGAAGTATCATCAATCGCTCCATCATAAGAAATTCAATCATTGGAATCAGATCAAGAATAGGCGAAAATTGCTTAATCGAAAATTCAATCATAATGGGGGCTGACTATTTTGAGTCTGAAGAAGAAATTAAAAGCAATGCCAGCAAAGGCATCCCTAATATCGGCCTTGGCCGAAATTGCGAGATTAGACGAGCCATAATTGATAAGAACGCGCGAATAGGTGATAATTGTCGACTAGTTAATTTAAGAAATGTTCAATCGGAGGAAAACGAAAATTATGTCATCCGAGATGGTATTATAGTTGTTCCCAAACACGGAGTTATCTATCCAGGAACGATTATTTAATCACCCCCTTTTTAACTACGCTCTCATTAATAAAAAGCTTTTTTCTTATTGAGTTATAGTCTTGATAAAGACTAATAGGATCAAAATAGCAAGGGGAGCTAAGAAACGGACATTGAAAACCCAAAGTTTTTCTAAACGAAAGCGGGGACAACCTGTCCTTATCTCTTCTAAAGCTGGTTTTAATCCCCAAAAATAAACTAAAAAAATAAGAACCCCTAGCCCGCCAATAGCTAATAGAATATTTCCAAAAAGAAGATCCATTTTGTTAAAGAAGCCAAAGCGGGTCAAAGTGGCGGAGGCTCCAACCGAAAGAGCTGAAGGAATGCCTAAAAGAAAACATAAACTTCCGAGAAATATAGCTGCCTTTGGCCGCGTCCACTTGTGCTCATCAATAAAAAAAGCAACTGGAACTTCAAGCAAAGAAATGGTTGAAGTCAAAGCCGCTACCTGCAAGAGAATGAAGAAAAGAAGACCGAAAAGAAATCCACCAGGTAATTTATCGATTACGAGTGGAATCGTTTGAAACATCAATCCCAAGGATGGTTCAAACTTTTCCGGAGATAATCCTGGAGTGGTAAATAGGGTTGGATAAATAATAATTCCAGCTAAAAAGGCAACTAAGGTAGTAGAAAAACAAACCCAGCCGGCTGAAGAAACTAAATTCTCACGACGAGAAATATAACTACCATATGTAATCATTATACCCATACCTAGACTAAGAGAGTAAAAGGCTTGACCAATGGCAAAAAACAAAACTTTAACATCTATTTGAGATAAATCAGGTTTTAAATAAAAGGCAATTCCTCGCGAAGCCCCGGGCAAAGTAAGCGCCCTTACAGCTAAGAAAATCATTAAAATAAAAAGAAGGGGCATTAAAATTTTAGCAAATCTTTCAATTCCAGATTGAATTCCTCGGGAAATAATGTAGGTGGTAATAGCCATGACCATAAAAAAACAGAAAAGTGATTCCCAAGGATTAGCCACAAAACGTTCAAAAATAGCCGCTGATGATTCCCAGGTAATATTACGAAAAAGACCAAAAATTGTTTTATAGAGATATCCAAAGGCCCAGCCAGCAACGACTGCATAGTAAGAAAGAATGGCCATAGTAGTAATAACCCCTGCATAGCCAAGATATTTCCACCCTGAATGAGGCCTAATAGCTTCAAAAGCTCCAACGGGGTTCTTCTGGGTACGTCGACCAATGGCCAACTCAGCTAGCATTTCAGTAAAACCGATAAAAAAGACAGCTAAAATGTAGGCAAAAACATAAACCGCCCCACCTAAACGACCAACCATAATTGGAAATCGCCAAAGGCTACCTAAGCCTATAGCTGAGCCAGCGGCGGCCAAAATGAAAGCAACTTTTGAGCCCCAGGTTCCTCGTTTTGAAGTTTCTTTTTCTGCCATCATGCTTCTCCTGGAAATGTAAAATCTTTATCCTTCCGTTTTTATCAAAATTTTTTGAAAATTAAAAGAGAAGGGAAAACAAATAAAGGAGCGCGCCCGGAGGGACTTGAACCCCCGCCCTTCTGATTCGTAGTCAGACGCTCTATCCAATCTGAGCTACGGGCGCAACTTGATTTAACTAAATATGAATATACCTAATTGAGCTCGCCATTGCAACCTGGTAAACCAAAATAAAACCTTTTTTCTGATTATTTTTTTCTAAGCAAAAAATAAGCTCAGTCAATTATCGAAAAAATCTTATTGCCGAGGTCAAAAAAACTAAAAAAATTAGCCTAAAAACTTTTTGATTAGAAATAATTTCTGGCTCTTTTCTTGACTTTGGTAATTTATCTTGAGAGCCAATTTCAGTTATGTTAATATTCCTCAAGCAAGGAGAGGAAGATGCAAGAGTTTTATCAGCAACTCAATATCTGGGTGACTAAAATTTCCTTTGAAATCTGGAATTATATGCTTTTTATTCTTTTTGCCGCTGGTTTATGGCTAAGTATTAAAACCGGTTTTATTCAATTTCGTCGTCTTGGTGACAGTTTCAAATTGATGTTTGCAGGTCTATTAGGTCGGCGGTCAAAGATTAAAAGAGAGGGTGATATTTCGCCTTTTGCGGCACTGTCAACCGCTCTAGCAGCTACGGTCGGCAATGGCAACATAGGTGGGGTTGCCACCGCCATTTTTACCGGGGGCCCAGGAGCTATTTTCTGGATGTGGGTGTGTGGTTCTGTTGGAATGGCCACAAAATTTTCTGAAGCTCTTTTAGGAGTTATGTATCGGGAAAAACACCCTGACGGTCGAATTGCTGGCGGCCCAATGTATTACATCAAAAACGGTTTCAAAAATGCTGCCTTTGCTCGAATCCTGGCTCCCATTTTTGCCATTTGTGGAGCCTTTGCTACCCTCTTTGGCACGGGCAATATGATGCAGGCTAACCAGATGGCTTTGGCCTTTCATAGCCAATTTGGTATTCCCAAGGTGGTTATTGGAATCATTGTGACTACCCTAGTCGGATTAGTGATCATCGGCGGAATAAGAAGAATCGGAGCGGTAGCTGAAAAAGTTGTTCCCGCTATGCTTTTTATTTACCTTTTCTGTGCCTTTATTGTTCTCTTCGCTCATATAACTATCATTCCTAAAACATTCGCTTTAATTTTCAAGTACGCCTTTACTCCAGCCGCGGCCGTCGGTGGCTTCCTCGGAGCAACTGTTAAAAGCGCCTTACAAATGGGCTTTCGCAGAGGTCTACTCTCCAATGAAGCTGGCTTAGGAAGCGCTCCTATTGCTCATGCAGCCGCTCAAACTCCTTCTCCTGTTCATCAAGGTCTTATGGGTATTGGCGAAGTCTTTATTGATACTCTTTTAGTTTGTACTATGACTGGTTTGATCAATCTCTCAACGGGTACTTGGCAAAGTGGTCTTAATGGAACAGCTATGACCGCAGCCTCCTTTGCCAAAGTTCTTTCTCATTTTGGCGGCTTGGTTGTTGCCCTTTCTTCTTTCCTCTTTGGTTACACTACTCTCATTGGCTGGTATTATTACGGTGAACAATGCATGAAATTTCTTTTCGGAATCAAAGTAACTTATCCTTATCGAGTCATTTATGTAGCTCTTTGCTTCATTGGTTCAATCATTTCGATTGAATTGGTCTTTTACATCGGTGATATTGCTAATGCTTTTATGGCTCTACCTAATCTCATTGCCCTTTTTGTTTTAAGCGGAACAGTCGCGGCGACAACAAAAGAATTTTTCTTAAAATATCCAACTTTAGAGCATTTTGAGGAAAGTCAGGGGAAATAACTTTTGGCTTTAAAAAATAAATTAAAAAAATAAATTAATAGCTTAATCTCCATCAATTCCCCTTAAACGGGGCGATGAATCCGAATGAGGATAAGAAGGATAAAATTAAAAAATTACGCCTTATTCCAATTGACAAAGAAGAGTAGCTTAAGATATAAACGGAGTCGTTTTCTTAATGCTTAAACTTGATCTTATTCAGACGGTAGCATTTGCAGGCGTTGTTCTCTATTTAGGTCATGCTTTAGTGAATTTAATAAAACCACTTAGCAAATACAGTATTCCAGCCCCTGTCGTTGGAGGACTAGTTATTGCCTTAATTAATCTTTTGGCCAAAATAAGCGGATATAACCTTTTTGATTTTGATATGACCCTGCGAGAACCTTTAATGATTGCCTTTTTTACCACGGTTGGTTTCAGTGCCAGCCTCTCTTTGCTCAAAATTGGGGGACCACAAGTCATTCTTTTTTATGGTCTGGCCACTGCCGTGGTTTTTCTTCAAAATGTCTTGGGAGTCTTACTAACTTTTCCCTTCCATATTCATGCCCTTTATGGAGTCATTGCTGGTTCAATGACCATGACAGGTGGCCCGGCAACTGCTATGGCTTTTGGTCCAGTTTTTGAACAAGCAGGGGTACCAGCAGGAACGACGGTCGCTTTAGCTGCGGCTATCTTCGGCATTATCGCTGGAGGCCTGGTCGGTGGACCGGTGGCTACTTTTATTATCGGAAAAAGGCATCTAAAGACATTCCCCTCTCCAGTAACTGAACCCTTTTCAAACCAAATTGAAGTAATTCCCGCTGAAGCTGATATTACTGTAGAAAAATATGAAGAAACCATCAAGGCTAAAGATTTCATTAAAAACGTGGTCATTTTGCTTCTAGCTATGGGGATTGGGGCTTGGTTAAGTCGGCTCATTGCCCAGACTGGAATTACTTTACCTGCCTATATTGGGGCCATGCTCGTTGCAGCCACCATTAGAAACCTTGATGATTTTACTCAAATTCTGAGGTTATCAGAAAAAACATTAGAAACAATTGGTCACACCTCTTTAGCTCTCTTTTTGGCTATGGCCTTAATGACTTTAAAATTGTGGGAATTAGCAGGTCTCGTTTTTCCCTTGTTAGTTATTCTTTTTTTTCAGGTGATCTTAGTGGCTGTCGTGGCTATTTGGCCTATTTTTCCATTGATGGGAAAAGACTATGATGCCGCCGTTATGAGTGGCGGCTTTTTTGGTTTTGCCTTAGGCACAACCGCCAATGCTATGGCTAATATGAAGGCTCTAGTCGATCGGTTTGGCCGAGCTCCTCGGGCTTTTTTAGTTGTTCCTTTAGTCGGGGCTTTTTTTATTGATTTTACCAATGCGCTGATTATTACTCTTTTTCTCAATATTTTTCGCTAGATTGCTTTCCTGTCTCTGAATTAAAATTATGGCCATAAAATTCAGGTAATTAAGGTGGACAAAATTCATTCTCTAATATTGACTTGATGATTAAGCTTTTCTCAATAGAAAAAGCAAAAATGAATAGTCAAGGCAGGCCTCAGCCGCGCTTTGATCTTTGGCGCCGAAGAGTTGGTTTCTTTCTTGGCCCTTTGATTTTTCTTATAATTTGGTTTTTACCTTTGCCTTCCTTGCCGTCAGCGGCCCATAGACTTGCGGCCATTGTTTCCTGGGTTGTCATCTGGTGGATTGGTGAACCAATACCTTTGCCCATGACCGCTATTCTTGGCATCATCCTATGTGTCCTTTTTGGGGTAACGGATATCAAGACAGCTCTTATCCCCTTCTCTGACCCGGTAATATTCCTTTTTATGGGTAGTTTTATCATTGCTCGCTCTATGACTTATCATGGTCTTGATTACCGGTTAGCTTTGCGGATCTTATCTTGGAAATGGGTTCGCCAAAGCCCTCTTCGGCTTCTTTTTATGCTTGGTCTAACTACAGCTTGTCTGTCCATGTGGATTAGCAACACCGCTACCACCGCGATGATGTATCCTCTTTCTCTTGGCTTGATTTCAATGCTTCAGAAAAAAACCAGGGAAACTCGAAATGACCAAATCCTTCTTTCAACCCCTTTTGCTACCGCTTTCCTTCTCATGACTGGTTACGCTTCAACAGTTGGCGGCATTGGAACCCCAGTTGGCACACCTCCAAATTTAATCACCTTGGCCATGCTTAATAAGCTGGCCCAAATAAAAGTATCCTTTTTTCAATGGATGCTCTTTGCATTACCCATGCTTCTTTGTATGTATTTCGTTCTTTTTGGCCTGCTTTATTGGCTTCATCATAAAGGAATAAAAGACATCAAAAGACGAGAGAAAGAAGAAGAATCTTTAAATAAAAAAAGCAAGACCTATAGACCCTGGACGAAGGGAGAGAAAAATACCCTTCTAGTTTTTATTTTAACCATTATTCTCTGGGTTTCACCTGGAATTAGCCTTATGTTCTTTGGGGAAAGTTCAGCCTTAAACCAGTTTGTCAGTCAGAGAATTCCTGAAGCCGTAGCTGCTCTTATCGGAGCTAGCCTTCTTTTTCTTTTACCGGTTGACTTGAAAAAAGGAGAAATGACTTTAAGCTGGAAACAGGCCACTGAAATTGATTGGGGAACTTTGATTCTTTTTGGAGGTGGCCTTAGTCTTGGAGATTTAATGTTTAAAACAGGGTTAGCTTCAGCCGTTGGGCAAAGCCTCTTAGCAATAACAGGAAACCATTCTGTTTGGTTGCTGACTTTAATCGGCATTTATATAACTAATTTCTTAACTGAAACAACTTCAAATACGGCCTCGGCAACGATGATGGTTCCTGTTATGATTTCAATAGCTATGGCTTCAGGCTTAAATCCTTTGCCCCCAGCTCTTGGTTGCGCCTTTGGCGCCAGCTTAGCCTTTACTATGCCTGTGTCCACCCCGCCCAATGCCATTGTGTATGGATCAGGACTTATCCCCATAACAAAAATGATTAGAGCTGGAATATTAATGAGCCTAAGCGGCGGACTTGTTGTGTGGGTAATTCTTCGATTATTTCTGCCTCTTTATGGACTCGCTTGAAAGAACACTCAAGGGCTCAATTTAAGAAAATTAAATTTCTTATTTATCTTCAAAGAAGTTTTTTATAGAAATTGATTATTGGAAAAGAAAAAAATAAATTTAAAAATTAAAAAAACATTGTTTAAGGATCAAAGCTCTTTTATAATTTTTTTCTTTAAAATAACATTGCTCAAAATAACCAGTCGAGGGAAAAAATGAAATTTAATCTTTGGCTCACCAAAGAACCTTCCCAGCTTCAGGAAGCTTCAGAAAAAACGCCGCTAAAAAAAACACTCCGAGCTATTGATCTAGCTGCCTTAGGTATTGGCTCAGTGGTTGGAACAGGAATTTTTGTGGCCACAGGACAGGGAGCTCATTTGGCTGGCCCCGGTGTTCTCCTTTCCTTTATCATTGCTGCTATAACCAGCGGCTTCTGTGCCCTTACCTATTCTGAGCTGGCTAGCATGTTTCCTGTAGCTGGCAGTACTTATTCTTATGCCTATGTAGCTTTTGGTGAACTTATTGCTTGGATCATTGGCTGGGATTTAATGTTGGAATATATGGTCTCAGCCAGTGCTGTCGCTTCTGGTTGGTCAGCAACTTTTGTTGGTCTTCTTCAAACTGTCGGCCTTAATTTACCTAAGGCTTTGGTGACAGCTCCGCTTGCTGGGGGAATAGTTGATTTACCAGCTATTTTAATTGTCTTAGTCATAACTTGGATTCTTTATCTAGGCATTCGAGAGAGCTCAACTACTAATAACATCATTGTGATTGTAAAGATAGCGGTTATTCTGCTTTTTGTTTTTCTGGGCTTTTCTAAGGTTGAGCTAGACAATTTCAGCCCCTTTGCTCCATTTGGTTGGAAAGGTATTATGTCTGGGGCAGCTATCATCTTTTTTGCTTATATTGGCTTCGATGCTGTTTCGACAGCCGCCGAAGAAACTAAAAACCCAAAAAGGGATGTCCCTCTCGGCTTAATGCTTTGTTTAGCCATAGTTATCCTGCTTTATGTCTCGGTGGCCTTTGTTCTTATCGGCATGGTTCCATTTAAAGAAATTGATGTGGAAAATGCTCTGCCAGCAGCTTTGGCTCGTTATGGCATTCGCTGGGGAGGCGCCCTGGTAGCCACCGGCGCCATTGTCGGCATGATCTCCACTTTAATAATTACCCTATATGGCCAGGTGCGTATTTTCATGGTTATGGCCAGAGATGGCCTTCTTCCTGCTTCTTTTTCTCGAGTTCATCCTATTCACAAAACACCCCATATTTGTACCTGGATAACGGGAATTATCACCGCTTTTATTGCCGGGGTTCTTCCTTTGTCGATGATTATTGATCTCGTTAACATTGGAACTCTCTTTGCATTCATTATTGTTTCTCTTGGGGTAATAATTTTGCGAAAAACAAGACCCAATTTAGACCGACGGTTTCGGGTTCCGGGGGTCCCTGTTACTCCCCTAATAACTATTGGCTTTTGTTTTTATTTAATAGCTAGTCTTCACTCGACTACTTGGCTTCGATTTATTGGCTGGCTTGCGGCTGGTTTATCAATCTATTTTCTTTATGGTCTTAAACATAGCCAACTTCAAAAGGAATATAAATTGAAACAAACTAAGTTAAACCAATGATTTAAAAAAAAATTTTGTTGAAATAAAAGTCCAAGAGGTAATTAAAAAATTTTTATTGCTAACGAGGCTCATTTGCTTTATAAAAACAAAATGAAATAGAAAAACAAAAAATGAGGGAAGAAGTTCTAAATTCAAAGCCATCAGTTAAATCGGTCGATTTACCTCGGGTTTTGGGAGTCTGGGACGTGATCAGTATTATTGTCGGCGGGGTTATTGGCTCAGGCATTTTTATTGTCCCAGCCACTGTGGCTTTGAATGTCGGCTCCCCGTGGTTAATTATAGCTGTTTGGCTCTTTGGTGGCTTACTTTGCCTGTTTGGGGCTTTGGCTTTTGGTGAGTTAGCAGCCATGTATCCTCAAGCTGGAGGTATGTATATTTATCTTCGAGAGGCCTATGGTTCCCTTCTCTCCTTTCTTTTTGGTTGGACACTTTTTCTAGTTATTGACTCAGGCGCAATTGCCACCTTAGCGGTTGCTTTTTCCTCTAAATACTTACCCCATTTTTTCCCTAATCTGTCTATGGTCACCACGAAATTAATTGCAGTTGGTTTGATAATTTTTTTAGCTATGGTTAATTACCTTGGAGTTCGCTGGGGCGCTTTGCTTCAAAATTTCCTTACTTTAATCAAATTTGGGGCCATTCTTGCTATTTGCGCCATTGTTTTCAGCGTAGCTAAAGGAAATTTAGCTAATTGGGTCGAGCCGTCGCCCACTTTTTCTTTCGACCTTATTGGGAATTTCGGCTTGGCCTTAGTCGCTACCCTGTGGGCTTATAAGGGTTGGGAAAGCTCAACTTTTAGCGCTGGCGAAGTTAAAAACCCTCAAAAGAATTTACCTTTAGGGCTTCTAGCCGGCACTTTGATCGTCATTGCCATCTATCTTTTGGCTAATCTGGCTTATTTATATGCTTTCCCATCTGATCAAATGGCAAAGAGCGACCGGATTGCGGCTGATGTTATGAATTTTGCGGTCGGGGCTTGGGGGGCCTCACTTATTTCTCTCATTATCCTTTTTTCAATAACAGGCGCAGCTAATCAGAATTTGCTTTGCAGTCCTCGAGTTTATTTTGCCATGGCCCGAGATGGTCTCTTTTTCAAACAAGTAGCTGCTGTTCATCCCCGTTTTCTTACACCGCATGTCTCAATCATTATCATGGCTATTTGGAGCTCAATTCTAAGCCTTTCAGGCACTTTTGAGCAGCTTTTTACTTATGTGGTTTTTGGTCAATGGCTCTTTTTCGGCTTGACAGTAGCTGCGGTTATAGTTTTGCGTAAAAAGAAACCCGAAAGGCCTCGGCCTTATAAAACTTGGGGCTATCCCTTAACGCCTATTTTCTTTATTTTGGCTGCCCTTTATATTTCAGTTAATACCTTGATCAAAGAGTTCTGGAATTCCTTTGCTGGCCTCGCCATCATTTCCTTGGGCATCCCAGCTTATTTCTTTTGGCACCGTCGCCGCCAAGGTTATATTAAAGGCAAAGAAGACCTCTTTTCATAAAATCCAGATTAAAGTGAGACCACCAAGGAAAAAACGATAAAAAGCAAAAAGACTTAAACTATGAACTTTAAGGTAATTAATAAACCAGCGGATAGCCGCCATAGCTACCAAAAAAGAAACGATGAAACCAAGGCTTAATGGGAGAATCTGGTGAGAAAAAGAAGTGAGAACACTTCTAGATTTGAAAAGGTCAAAGAGCCCTGCGCTGATAATAGTTGGGATAGCCAGAAAAAAGGAAAAAAAAGCAGCTTCAGCCCGGCGAAAGCCTAAAAGCATCATGATTAAAATAACTGCCCCGGCTCTCGAGACTCCAGGAAAAAAAGCAAGAACCTGGCTTGCGCCAATCAACAAAGCTTGAGGATAAGTCAAAGAGAAGATTGATTTTTCTAGCCTAATGATCTTTTTATTAACCATCCATTCAAAAAAGAGGAATATAAGACCGAACCCTATGAAAAGAATAACTTGACCAAGCATCTCTTCCATAAAAATATTTTTAATCGGGTGATAAAGAACTATTCCAAGAATAGCCGTAGGAATAAAAGCCACAAGAGTTTTCCCTAGTAAATCCAAACGGGTTATTAACTCATGACGGTAAAGCCAAACCACAGCCAGGATAGCTCCGCTTTGAATAAAAATATCAAAAAGTTTTATATATTCGTTGGAAGATAGGCCCAAGGCCCGGCTGGCAAGAAGCAGATGAAAAGTGGATGAAATTGGCAAAAACTCAGTTACCCCTTCAATAAAACCAAGGATAATCGATTTAAAATAGTCAAGAGTATAAATGGCTTGCATTTATTAATCTTTCCATAAAATAAGATAACAATTTTAGTTATAATAACCCGCCAATATATCTTTCTCTTATTTAAGTGTCAACCTATAAAATTTTTGATAAAAGATTATCACCATCTAAAATACCAAGAGACTTAAAATTAAGAAGATTTATTTTAAATGTCAAAAAGCTAAGGGCAAAAAAGTTATTTTATTCTTTGAATTTTATAAATCTCGCGCCATTCTTTAATCACTAAAACATTAGGTGAAATTGGTTGCGCTAGGACTTGGCTTGGTGGATAGGGTGGTTCAGAACCAGGAGTAGGTTGGGTAAAGCTTTGGATAAAAACCTCTCGGAAGTTCATCGGTGGCTGGCCTGACTGACTTCTTATATCCTTTATGCTCCCGACGGTTACCGCTGATCTCACTTTTTGTAATGTTTCCATAAAATTAATCGCATCTCCCTGGCTACTCATCAAAGCTGAGCCTCCCATTTGATTGCCCAGAGTATAACGGGCATAAATTTTACCTTTTCCGACTGTACTCTTGCAGGGATTAATTGATTCAATCGATCCTTCCAAAGTAGCAATATAAATTGTTCTCTCAATGATCACTGGATCCGCCCAGACTTTCTCTCCAATAACAAAGGTTCCCTTTTGCTTTTCAGGAGTAAGTTTAAGAGATTTTCCAAAATCTTCAGAACCAAGATACCATTCAACTATAGCTCCTTGATCAGTATCAGCTAAAGCTACAAATGAATAAATGCTACTATTAGGAGCCTTATCATCTCCACCTGTACCAAAATAGAGGCGGACAGTCTGATCAAGCGCGCTATAAATAACCGCTGGTTTTGTAAATATTGGAAAATTAAAGGGATCTTCATAAATTTTCTTTACTTCCCAATTTGTGTAGTTTAAAGATAAATCAATTTTCCAAATTCGACCTAAAAGATCACCAAAATAAACAGCATCGTCATAGCCATCTTTATTTTTATCTATTGTTTCTGGCGATCCAGGAAGGGTATTCTGAATCCCATACTTAGAAACTTCCAGATCCTTCCCTACTTTAAATGATTTCAATAATTCTCCAGTAGCAACATCAACCACGTAGAAATAATGGCCAATAGCTACTTTAGGATTGTAATCGTTATCGTAGCCAGAACCAAAGAAAACAACCCATTTATCTGGCGATTTAATCCGAGCTATTTTGGGAACAGACCATGTTTCACCCATGTAATAATCAGTAAATTCCCAGAGAGGTTTAGGGTCTAATGGATTAGTGACATCGAGGGCAAAGTAATAACATTTTTGATTTTTCCCCCAACCTGGTCCTTGGCCACAAACAAGGACTGTACGCCAGGCGCCATTAAAGTAAACATCAGCAATTGCTGGCGTGCCATCAACAAAAAATTCATGATTAAGATAATAACCACAATCCGGATCTTTAATCCGCATTCTCCTTAATTTATAGAGAAGATTGTGTGGAATAAAGGCCCATA
>JAOAFQ010000017.1 GCA_026416195.1 Candidatus Aminicenantota bacterium
AGATGTGTATCAGAGACAGGGTCTGAAATAAAGCGAATGAGAACTATTCTCCTGGCTATCGGGCTAGGTTGTGGATTATTAGGCCTTTTTGGCGCAGCCATATTTACCCGCCATATTACTCGGCCTCTTCAGGAGTTAACGGCTGGAACAGTCAGGATTTCAAAAGGAGACTTTTCTCAACCTATTCCAATAAGATCAAAAGATGAAATTGGTGAGTTAGCTCAAAGGTTCAACGAAATGACTAGGGAATTACAGTTGGCGAGACGAACAATGGAGGAGGCCCAGAGAAAACTGATCCAAGCTGAAAAGTTAGCTTCAATTGGACGAATTGCGGCGACAATTGCTCATGAAATTAGAAATCCCCTCACTTCAGTTAAGTTAAATTTACAAAAAGTTATCTTCAATCAAAACTTACCTGAAAATGACCGAGAGCATCTTTTATTGAGCCAACAGGGAATTGAGCAGATAGAGAAGTTTATTAGGGAACTCCTCAATTTTACCCGAGTTTCAGAACTTCGCCTTGAACGTTTTCACCTTGAAGAAATTATCCATTCAGCGATAAAATTCCTAGATGATTCCCTTAAGGAAAAAAGAATAACCGTCCAAATTGAGGGCGAAAAGGGGCTCCCGTTATTGCTAGTTGATGGTGATAAAATGAGACAAGTTTTCTTGAATCTTCTTCGCAATTCTCAAGAGGCTGTAGATTATGGAGGCCAAATTAACATTAAGATTAGTCAAATTGAGCTTAATGATCGTCCCTTCATTCAGATTCTGGTCAATGATGATGGGTGTGGGATTCCAGAAAGAGATTGGGAAAATGTTTTCGAGCCATTTTTTACCACAAAGAGCTCAGGCTTTGGTCTTGGATTGGCTAATGCTAGGAAAATAATTGAGCTCCATCATGGCCAAATCAAGTTGGTTAAAAAAGAAGGTCGTGGGGCATGTTTTGAAATTCTGCTGCCCTTAGGAGCTAATCATGGTCACAATTCTCATCGTTGATGATGATCCACTTATTAGTCGGACTTTGAAAATGCATCTTACTGAAAAAGGATATGAGGTATTTCTTTCAAGCTCAGGTCAAGAAGCACTAGAAAAGTTAAACCGTCAACAACTAGATTTCATCCTCCTCGATATTCGTTTGCCCGATTTGGGTGGACTCGAAGTTCTCCGCCAAATCAAAGAGAAAAATCCTAAAGCGTCAGTTGTGGTCATGACGGCTTATGACGATATGAAGACGACTGTCGAAGCTATTAAATTGGGAGCTTTTGAATATCTAGTTAAGCCGATAAATTTCTTGGAGCTTGATTTAACCCTTGAAAAACTTAAACAAATTAAATCTTTAGAAACAAAGGTCAGCTATTTTATTGAAGAGCGACAAAAGGAATATACGATTGATAATATTGTTGGCCATTCTCCTGCCATGAGGGAGGTGTTCAAATTAATTGGCTCGGTGGCCAATACCCGAACTAACGTTCTTATCCAAGGCGAAAGCGGTACTGGCAAAGAGCTAGTGGCCAAAGCTATTCATTATAATAGTCCTTGGCGGACTGAGCCTTTCATTGTCATCAACTGCTCAGCTCTTTCAGAAACCTTGCTTGAAAGCGAACTTTTTGGCCATGTTAGGGGTGCTTTTACTGACGCAGTAAGCGAAACTAAGGGAAAGTTTGAAATTGCCGGCAAAGGAACTCTTTTTCTGGACGAAGTCGGGGATATCTCTCTTAATCTTCAATCAAAATTATTGCGAGTTATTGAAACGAGAGATTACATGAAGGTTGGTGGTGAAAAAATTTTAAGGGCGGAAGCAAGAATAATCGCAGCGACTAATCAAAACTTGAAAGCTCTGGTGGAAAAGGGAAGATTCCGAGAGGATCTTTATTACCGCCTGAAGGTGGTAGAGATTAATTTACCGCCCTTAAGGGAGCGACGGGAAGATATTCCAGAGCTTGTCGCTTATCTTTTAGAAAAAATAAACCGTGAGTTAAGAAAAAATGTTAGGGTCGTTCCGCCTGAGGTAATGAAGATGTTGGTTGAAGCTCCTTGGCGAGGAAATGTTCGGGAGCTAGAAAATGTTTTGACCAGGGCAGTAATCCTAGCCAGAGGCGAGGTTATCCTACCTGAATATATTTTCCTTGAGTCCGAGCCTCAGCGAATTTATAGCGAGGAACTTAAGCCATTGAGGGAAATAGAAAAAGAGTACATTCAACATGTTCTCTGGAAGGTTAATGGCCATAAATTAAAGGCAAGCCAGATCTTGGGCATAAGTCGTCCCACCCTGGATAAAAAAATTAAAGAATATAATATAGTTCTTCCTCCTGAAACCTAATTTTCCCTATTTTGGTTAACTTAGATTATTAAGGGGTAAATCTTTAATCTTGGAACTAGCGATGTAAAATTATTTTCCAAGAAATGTAAAGAATTTTACCTTGTTTAATTTTTTAAGCTTGGATTAGGGGAAAACTAGAGAAAGGCAAAGCCTGGGAAACTGGCATAAATATTGCTGTATTAAAGATTGATGAAGGATGAAAGTTTGGGAAAAAAGATTATCGTTATCGACGATGATGAGGGAATTTTAAAGACTTTCTTTTTGCTATTTAAGGCAACTTATAGAGTTTATTTAGCTAAGAATGCTGAGGACGCTCTTGAGAGATTTAAAAGTGTTTCCTTTGATTTAATAATTGTTGATTATAAGCTCCCCCGGATGAATGGACTGGAGATGATTTCCCGCTTCCGTGAATTAGGTTATGAGGGTCCAGTCATTCTAATTTCAGCTTATCCTGAAGCGATTCGGCGTGAAGATCTTAAAAAATACGCAATCAACCAGCTCTTCCTCAAGCCCCTTGACCTGGAAGCGCTGGAATCCTCCATCCATAACCTTCTCGGCACGCCGGCGGTAAAAGGGCAGGCGATGGCTTATGAGATTAAAAAGTGAAATTAATGGCTACTACTCTTTTTGCGGCAACAATCGAGGACGGACGTCGGCGTGCCGAGATAGGTTAACTTTTATAAAGTAAGAAATCAAGTCCGGTGGGTAAAGATAGGAGAAAGGAGAAATAAAATGAGATTAGAGAGGCATTATACGATGAAAGGAAAAAGGACTAATGCCAATCATCAGAAACCTAAAAAGACTGGTCGGAATCATCGGCCATCAAACCGGATTCTTCAGGTAATCAACCTTTTGCTGGCTGAAAACCCCATGCACTTGAAAAAAGTTATGCAGGAAGTCGAAAAGGGAATAATCATGCGAACTCTCGAAAAGACTGGTGGTAATCAACGTCATGCCGCTAAGTTACTTGGGTTAAAATACACTACTCTCAATGAGAAGGTGAAGCGCTATCAGATTCGTTTTCAAAAAAGACCCATTGATATGATGGTCTTTTAAGCTGGCCGCCGTCCGACCAGAGATAGTTTAAAGAAATAAAGATAGTTTAAAGAAATAAATATTTATAAATTTTTATCTAAAAGACCTCTTCTTAAACTTAAATAAATAATTATTTCAAGAAAAAGCAACTCCCTTTTTTATCTTTTTTGATTTCATCTTAAAAATCGATGTTCAAATTATTTTTAGATGAAATTTAAAAGAGAAAAAAGTAAGCGCCAGATTGAAAACGTAAGAGAAGAAACCTTGACATGAGGAAGGTATGGTTTTATTATCGGCTGAAAAAGAGTTTCAAGATTAGGAGTTACTAATGAAAATTTCAAGTCCGCCAGGATGGCTTGAAAATCTCGGACGGAAAAAATTAAATCAATTTTTTTGGTCAATCTTTTTTATGGTCGTTAGCTTAAACTCGATTATTTCAGGTGAAATTTCTTCCCCCATTGTTTCTCCTGAAAAATATTTTGGGTTTAAACTTGGAACTGATTGTCAGCTCATTGATTATCAAGAGTTAATTAGTTACCTTAAGAAGCTTGATGAAGGTTCACCGCGTCTTCAGATGGTAGAGATCGGTCGCTCGCCTTTAGGCCGACCTATGTATCTTGTATTTATTAGCTCAGAAGAAAATATTAGTCAGCTGGAAAAGTTGCGGGAAATTAACCGCAAATTAGCTCTCGAGCCTAACCTCTCCGAAACTGAGAGAAATTTGCTGATAAATCAAGGCAAAGTCTTTTTGCTGGCCACTCTCTCTATGCATGCTGATGAGGTAGGGCCATCTCAAGCAGTGCCTCTTATCGCCTACGAGCTGGTTTCAGCTGATGATTTTCTGATAAAAACATGGCTCAATAATGTCGTTTTTATGATGGTACCTAACGCCAATCCCGATGGTATGGATATGCAAGTGCATCATTATCGAAAATACAAAGGGACAAAATACGAAGGATGTTCTTTGCCCGGCCTTTACCATAAGTATGTTGGTCATGATAACAATCGGGATTATGTAAATTTGACCCAATCCGATACAAAAGCTGTGGCCCGCATTTATAATCTCGATTGGTTTCCCCAAGTCTTGGTGGATAAGCACCAAATGGATACTAATGGACCGAGATATTTTGTTCCGCCCGTGCATGACCCTATCGCTGAGAATATCGAGGCTAATCTTTGGAATTGGACTAAAGTTTTTGGTTCGGCCATGATTACCGATATGACTGAAGTTGGCCTAGCTGGTGTATGTCATAGCTATGTTTTTGACGACTACTGGCCTGGCTCAACTCAGACCAGCCAATGGAAAGGGGTTATCAGTCTGTTGACCGAATTAGCCAGCGCCAAGCAGGCAACTCCAGTTTATATCGAGCCCAATGAGCTTCAGGTGGTAGGCAAAGGCCTTGCCGAATACAAGATAAGCATTAATATGCCCCTTCCCTGGCCAGGAGGTTGGTGGCGTCTCAGCGACCTGCTTCAATATGAAATTGTTTCCATCAAATCACTGCTCAAAACAGCTTCTCTTTACCGTCAAGAAATTCTTGCCTTTCGCCATGACCTTTGTCGGAAGGAAGTGAGACGGGGCCAGAAAGAGCCGCCTTTTTATTATGTTTTACCATTAAAACAACCTGATCAAAGTGAACTTGTAGGCTTAGTTAATCTTCTTAAAGAACACGGAGTTCGTGTTTACCGCCTCACCCAAAACATTCGAGTCGGTGAGATTGTCTTAGAGGCAGGCGATATAGTCATTCCTTTGGCCCAGCCCTATCGTTCGTTTATTAAGGAAGTCATGGAAAAGCAGGAATATCCAGTGCGACATTACACTCCTGAGGGCGAATTGATTAAGCCCTATGATATTACCAGCTGGTCATTACCGCTTCATCGAGGACTTAAGTCCTTTGAACTCAATCTTCGATCTGAGGATATGGAAAAAAACCTGGCCGAAATAATGGACGAATTTTCTTTACGGGAAACCCTTCTTAGCCATTTTCAGGCAGCCATTTTAGTCGCGAATAATAATGAAAGTTATATGGCCGCTTTTTGGGCGTTGAAGCAAGGCCTAAAAGTTTTTAGGCTAGATGAGGAAACCATCATCTCAGGAAAGAAAGTTCCGAAAGGAAGTTTTTTCTTTCCTTATGATCCTAAACTTGGGTCTCTTCTTCAAAAGCTAACTGTTTCTCCTCAATTTGTTTCCGAACCAAAAACGTTTAAGACTCACGCTCTCCGTCTCCCTCGAATTGCCTTAGTGGAAACCTATTTCCATGATATGGATGCGGGTTGGACTCGCTATGTCTTTGATACTTATTCCATTCCCTTTACTGTTATTCGTCCAGGTGATTTTGAAAAAACCGATTTGATTAAAAATTTCGATATAGTTATTTTCCCTGACTCAGAGAAGTCAATTCTGATGGAAGGGAAATATCAGGAGAAAGGCGAAACCATTCTTCCTGATTACCCGCCCGAATTTACTAAAGGCATTGGACCCAAAGGCATGGAAAGACTTATGATGTTCCTCGATGCAGGTGGAATCATCATTTCTTGGGGGGCTTCAACTTCTCTTTTTCTAGGCAAGCTGGAAATTCCGCGACCTAAAATTTCAACGATAAACAAAGAAGAGAAGGCCAAAGTCGAAAAGAAAGAAGAAAAAAAGGAAGAAGGCATGAGGCTCGAGGAAGGCGGGAAAGAAAAGGCAGAGGAAAAAACCAAGGAGGAATCAAAAGAAAAGGAAGAATTTCAATTGCCCGTAAAAGATGAAGCCGAAGCTCTACAGAAAGCTGGACTTTATTGCCCGGCTTCTCTATTGCGAATTATTCTCACGCCTGATCATCCGCTTACTCTTGGTCTTCCTTTAGAAATTGGGATTTTGTTTACAGGCCGGCCCATTTTCCAAACTTCAATTCCCCTATTCGATATGGATCGCCGAGTTATCGGCCGCTTTCCTGAAAAGGAAATTTTGTTGAGTGGCTATGCCGAGAAGATAGAAAAACTCGGGAATAAAGTTAATCTGGTCTGGCTAAAAAAAGGAAAAGGTCAGCTTGTCCTTTTTGCCTTTAGCCCCATCTTTCGAGCTTCAACCCAGGCGACATATAAACTTTTGTTTAACGCTCTCTTGTTATCTAAAATATCTTAAAACTAAGCTGATTGTTTGATAAATTTTATCACGAAAAAGGTCGAGTTATTGACGACCAATTACTTGCCTGATTAAGATTAGAAGCTTACATTTCTACCCGGAAAATTAATTTTACTAATGGCTTAAATTATGGAATGAATTCGACCCAGGGCTTAAAATATTATTCAATAAAAAGATAGTCTCTTAAGAGATGGGTCAAATTTTTTTAGCTTTCGACCGCCTGAAGCTTGTCCATTCGGCCAAAAGTCGGCTTTATATTCCCTTAATTCATTATTCGAATCATTTATGTTTCGATCTCGGCGTCTTTATCGGAAGATCTTTTCAACTCCGGATTGAATTTGGCCAAATTGTTCTTTAGATTCCTGACTTGTTTAAGAAGTTCCAAACTCAAATGATAGCGGTCTAAGGCATCCACGAATTGATTTGGCTGGTTAAGCTTAGGTTTTGCTTCCTCAGAGAGAAGACCGAGAAGGACCCATTGGGCTATTTTTATATTTTTAGTTTTTATCTAAGCCTCATTATCTTTCCATTTAAAAGAAAGTTCCCTAAAGGCAAAACTTTTGACTCCTTTATGGTCATCAAAAATTAGCGGCTTAATCTGATGGTCATAGGAAATCTTTAATTCAGTGCCTCTATTATCCTCGATAGAGCGAATTAATCCTTGGTCATCGTAGTTAATAGAGAATTCTTCGGGATGATAGACTTGAATTTTAGTTCTGGAATAGTCCGCAGGAAGATATCTAATGAAATATCCATCAGGGTGATAACTCCACCGGCCAAGAGGGGTGTCTCTGCTTTCCGAAGGCGGTAGGACATCTGCGAAACGGACAGCTACCCGTTCAACTGCCTCATAGGGGGCTAAGACGGTGCCGGCCAGCATTTCTCGGAGGATAGCTTCAACTTGCAAGCTCTCTCTCATGATTGGAGGTAGTTGAGCTAAAGCTAATTCGAGGACTTTCGGCGGTATTTGGCCAATGGCTCCGCCCTCAAGTCGGCGAATTTCTTTCTCAGTTAAAAGTTGAGAGGCAGTTTCTTTTATCTTGGGATTACATTCTGAAAGTTTGCTCCGGGAAAAAATGGCCCAAAGTAAAAGCTGAATGTCTTTCTGATCTATTTCAGGGGACATCAGAGATTTTTTAAGAATGTTTTTCCCTATATCTGCTTCTTTGCCCTTTAAAAGAGCATACAAATAACCATCACCTTAGCCTGGAGCATATGTTCCCGCCATCAGGCAATAGCTTTGAAAATCTTCCTCCCATAGTCCTGGGAGAAGGGGAAGATCGCCCCCAGGCGTCTGAGGCAAGAAAATCATCGGGGCTCCTTTTGGCGGATCAAAGCCATCAAGAAAGGAAATGTCAAAAACAGCATCATCAAGGGATGTTCTTCTTGGTGGGTCCTCTTTGAGAAGTTTATTAAGATACAAGGCTTCTTTTGGGTCGCCGGGTAATTTGACTTTTTCTTTGATTTTTTGGAACTTAGCGGAGGCGGAAATAATTATTAATATGACTAACAAAAGATAGCTCAAATAAATTATTTTTTTACCATCTTCCCCCCTCACTTAGTAAATAAAAAATTTCTCATAATATGTCAAATTATCTTTTGTCAGATCTAATATTCAAGTAGAGTTTTTTGAAATTGGAAGTTATCTTTGGCCTGGGAGAGGAGAAAAAAAATTTGATTTAGACAGAATCGGGGCTTATCAGGCCATTAATAACTGGATAAAGTTGACTTAGGGCTAATCTTTGATATAAGGTATATTTTAAAAATGAAAAAAATTTTTATTCAAGAAACTTATCGCAGGATCATCAGTCATTTTCTTGTAACTTTGTTTATTTTTCTAGGCCTTCATTTTCATGAGTCTGAACAGGTTAGCCATTTTCATGTTCATAATCTAACCTTAACGATGGTCAATCAAACTTCTGTCAAGGTCATCAATGATGGACATATTTGTCCTTGTTTTGTTGCTACACTAGATATGCCCATGAGAAATATTTACTCATCAACTAGTTTAATTGAAGCTAAATTGAATGGCCTCTTTCTTATTAATTTCTTTCTTCCTCTGATTTGGGAAATTTTCCACCCACCTAGGAACGTCTAATTTCTTTTTTCTTCCTCTCATTTTTCTTTTTTGGAGGAGGATTAATGGAAAACAAAGCAACATGTCTAACCCTAGAAAGTCTTTGGTTTAAAAAATTGAATTCAAATTTATTTAGAAAAAATTTATCAAGAAAAAATATTTTTAATTTATGTCAATTTCTTTTCTTTTCACCTCTTTTATCTTATTTGTTTCTATCTGTTTTGCTTTGGTCATTTCTAATTGGTTTTTCACCTCTTCAAGCTGAGCAGAAAGTTCTAACTCTTGAGGAGGCGCTTGATCTGGCCATAAAAGCGAATCCAGAAATCCTTCAAGCTAAGCAAGAAATTGAAGCTTGGCGAGGTCGGACTTGGCAACTTTCTTCTTGGCCAAGTCCTGAAATTACTTTTAGTCGGGAGGGACTTAATTTTGGCCAAAAAAAAGGCGAGGAAGAAGTGAATTTCAATCTTTACCAACTGATTGAATTTCCAGGCAAAAGAGCTTTGCGTCGTGAATTTGGCCAGCAGGGAATAGAAGCAGCCATATTTCGTCTTGAAACAATAAAAAGGATTGTCTTCAGTCAAGTGAAAAAAGCCTATTATCAGGTCGCTTTATCTCAGGAAACTTTGAATTATTACCGCACTCTTAGCGCTTTTTTAGAAGAGAGTCTTGGCACTGCCCAATTTCGATACGAGGCAGGCGAAGTTTCCTTTCTAGATATTCTTCGCCTTGAACTTGAAAGATTACGGTTGCAAAATGAAATTATTCAAACTGAAAAAGAAACAGCAGAAAAATGGGCCAATCTTTCGCTTCTTCTTGGTGGCGAATTAAAGGAAAAAAGGGAAGTAGTTGTTGACCTTAAATTTCAGCCGCTGAATCGCTCACTCGAGGAGCTTCTCGATGAAGCTAAAAAACGTTCTTCTTTAGCCGCTTTGAATCAAGAAGTTAAGAAGTTTCAAACTCAAGGAAAAATAGCTAGTAAGAGCCTTCTTCCTGATTTCCGACTTGGTTTTTTTTATCCCAGCTTGAGAATAAATTCTTGGGGATTTGAAATTGGGACAACCCTTCCTCTAGGGCGCGCATGGCAGAAAGGGGCAGTCGCTGAGGCTGCGGCTCAACAAAAGCAAGCTGAAATTGCCCTGGAATTCTTGGCTCAGAAAATTGTTGCTAGCATCACCACTGTATTCAACCGAATTCGATCGCTTGAACGACGCCTTGAGCTTTTTGAGCAAACTTTGCTTAAAGAGGCGCGGAGTATGCTAAATTTAGCCATTTCCTTGTACGCCCAGGGTAAAGCTGGCTTTTTAGATCTTCTCGATGTATATCGCCTTAATCGGGAAATTTATCTTTCCTATCTTAATACTTTGTTTGAACATTATTTAGCTTTGGCCGAAATTGAGGTTGCTGGCGAATTGGAGTGAAAAACTCGATGGAAAGAACAAGGTCAAGGACAGATAAGCTGGGGAAGAATAAAGCCAAGAAAAAGGAGAAAAAAGAGGGGGAGTGAAAGCTATGAAAAAGCATAGGAATAATCCTTTTTTGGTTATATTTTTTGGGCCTTTGATGGCTTTAGGTTTATTTGTTTGGTCAGGTTGCCGACATGCTGATGAAATTCATCATCACCAAGATGAAAGATCAACTGAAGCCTCTATTAACCTATCAGCCACTAGCCAGAAACTTATTGGTTTAAAAACTGAAGTAGCGACCAACCGAGAATATTTAATACCGCTGAGGGCCGCTGGTCGAATTGACTTTAATCCCAAAAATTATGCGGTTGTGGTAGCTCGGTGCTCAGGACGAGTTGAAAAAGTTTTGGCCTATGAGGGAGAGGCGGTCGAAAAAGGACAAGAGTTACTCTATCTATTTAGTCCAGAACATCAAGCTCTTCTGGCTGAATATTGGCAGGCTCGGGAAAGAAGCATTCACTCTTATTCTCAGGATAAGGAGTTGGCTGAAAGAATGCTTGCTTCTGTGGTGCGACGACTCCATTTAATTGGAGTCAAGGAAGAGGAAATAGATGCCTTAAAACTTCAAGGTATGAGACCAGAGTTTTTGACCGTTCGCTCGCCCCTTCGCGGGAAAATAATTAGTCGTTCAGTCAATAATGGTGAATATATCGAAACTGGGCGGGAACTTTTCCGTCTAGCTGATTTAAGCCTTCTTTGGGTCGAAATTAGTATTTTCGAGAAAGATTTAATTAAAATTTCCATTCCCGGTGATTGTGAGGTAAGAGTTGAAGCCTATCCTAATCGAACTTTCAAAGCTCGAGTAACTCTACTGGCGGATTTTATGGATGAAGCTACCCGGACTTTTAAGCTTCGAGCTGAAGTCCCCAATTACGATTATCACCTCAAACCTGGAATGTACGCTGACATCTATCTTTGGCCCAAGCAGAGAGAGAAAATTTTGGCCGTGCCTGAAAAGGCAGTGCGGCGTCTTGAAGGTGAGGCGACAATATTTATTCAAACTGGGCCGGAAACCTTTTCTTTGAGATTAGTGAAATTAGGCCGTTCATTTAATGGCTTGATTGAAATTCTTGATGGCCTAAAGGAAGGCGAAGTTTATGTAACCGATGGTTCCTTCTCTTTAAAGTCCGAAGTTCTGAAGAAGGTTTTGGAAGGAGAAGGCCATGAGCATAAACATTGAGAGAAGACAAGAAACGTTTCTCGAAAGAGTCCTGGCCGCCTGCTTAGAGAAAAGGCAAGTAATCTTATTTTTGGTTTTAGTTTTGATTGGGGCTGGAATTATCGCTTTAACTCGACTTCCCATCGACGCTTTCCCTGATGTAAGTAATATTCAAGTTGAAATAATTGCGCAAGCGCCTGGCCTTTCGCCCTTTGAGATTGAACGGCTCGTCACCTTTCCCATTGAAGTGGCTATGCGTGGTCTTCCCCAACTTGAGCTAATGCGGTCAGTGACCAAATTTGGTCTTTCGGTGGTGACTTTAATTTTTAGTGATCGAACAGATATTTATTTTGCCCGTCAGCTTGTTTTTGAAAGATTGGGCGAAGTAAGGGAAAAACTTCCTGAGGAGGTAGAGATAAGTTTAGGGCCAGTTTCAACTGCCCTCGGGGAAATTTATCAATACATTCTTGAAGTCCCTGATTTGGAAATTAAAACCAAAGAAGAAGAAATTCGCTGGTTGACGGAACTCCGAACCATTCAAGATTGGATTGTCGCTCCACTTCTTAAAACGGTTCCTGGAGTTAATGAGATTAATTCCTTTGGAGGCTATATCAAACAAATTCATGTCAGGCCTGAGCCTCTTTGGCTACGTAAATATGGCCTAACTGTGACTGATGTTTTGACGGCTATTGAGGCCGGAAATCGCAATGTCGGCGGAAGTATCATTGACCATCAGGGTGAACAGATTATTGTTCGAGGGGTTGGACTTTATCGTACGCTTGAAGATGTGGAGCAAGTGGTAATTAAAGCAGAAGGAGGCGTGCCGATTCGAGTTAGAGATGTGGCGGAAGTGGCAAGTGGCTATGCTGTCCGCCAAGGGGCATCTCTTATGAACGGCGAAAAGGAAGTTGTTGGGGGAATCGTCATGATGCTTCGAGGGGAAAATAGTCGCCAAGTAGTGAAGAGAGTGGAAGCCAAAGTAGAGGAAATAAACCGGGAAAATGTTTTGCCCCATGGAATTAAGATAAAGCCCTTTTATCGTCGCTCAGAGATTGTCGAGAAAAGCCTCGGTACAGTCAAATACGCTATTCTCGAAGGCTCAATTCTTGTTCTCATTGTCCTCTTTCTTTTTCTAGGCAACCTAAGAGGGGCTATTATTGTGATTATGGCCATGCCTTTAACGGTTTTGGCCACTTTTGTTTTGGCCCGATTATTTAATCTCGGGGCTAATTTGATGTCGCTAGGAGGCTTGGCTATTTCC
>JAOAFQ010000063.1 GCA_026416195.1 Candidatus Aminicenantota bacterium
AGATGTGTATAAGAGACAGGGCTGAAATATTGCCACTGGAAACAATTTCGCTTAAATGACCAAGCAAGCCAAAGCCAGTGATATCGGTCGAGGCTCTTACGCCCACTGAGACCATAACTTCGGCCGCTTCGCGGTTTAACTCGATCATGGATTTAATAGCCGCCTTGAATCCTTCTTCAGGCGCCCGGCCGATTTGGTGAGCAAAACTTAGAACCCCAGTTCCTAAGGGTTTAGTGAGGACAAGAATGTCTCCTGGTCGAGCCCCTTTATTAGTAATAATTTTTTTCGGATTGATTAAGCCTGTGACAGCAAAGCCAAATTTTATTTCTTCATCCTTAAGGCTGTGGCCGCCAAGAACAATGGTTTCAGCTTCTTTAAGCTTATCGAGGCCACCGCGGAGAATAGCCTCCATCACTCTTTTGGGCAACCGATCAATAGGAAAAGAGATGATGGAAAGGGCAGTCAGGGGCTGCCCACCCATAGCATAAACGTCGCTTACCGAATTGGCCGCAGCTATCTGGCCGAAAACATAGGGATCATCGACATTGGGAGTAAAAACGTCAACCGTTTGAACTAAGGCCAGTTCATCGCTTAAGGCGTAAATGCCCGCATCGTCAGCCGCACTGGCGCCGACGATAACGCGAGGGTCCAAAATTTCAGGCAAATTGGCCAAAATTTCCTTCAAATCAACCTGGTCTATTTTGGAGGCGCAGCCAGCATTTTCGACAAGCCGCGTCAATTTTATTTCCGTTTCTTCTTCAGGTAAGCGCTCGCCGGCACAAAGACAAACATTCTTTTGTTTAAAAATATCACAGGGACATTTTTGCTTGGGGTTACAAATACAATGACCTAACTGGATTGATCGGCCCATCACCCGGCGGCGTCTCTCTACGTCAATCATTTTCAAACTCCTGTTGCCTTGAGTTATTTAAGCGAAGTGAAAGCCAATATCAGATTTTTTTCTAATAATCTTTCCTCTTCTGGCAAGATAGTTCTGAAATCAAGAAGAACAGAATCATTTTGAATACGCGAGATTATGGGAATAGGGGCGAAACGCAAGGTGCAGGCGATAATTTCAGGCGAATATTTTTTGGACCGAATAGCCAGAAGCCAAGTAGGTAATGTCTGGGCTGGAACTGAGCCACTGCCTACTTCAGTTCCCCCTTTTATTAAATCAAATTTTAAATCTTGAGATAGATCAGGATGCTCAGAAGCTAATTTCTCCTCGAGGCGGCGCCGAAAGCGCCGCGCTCTGAGTTTAATTTCTTTTTCAGCGAAGGAAAACATTCGATAAACTGGATGCCTCTTTTCTAATTTTTCAGGCCGAAGGAAAAGACGAAGGGTAGCTTCCATCGCGGCCACGGTCATTTTGTCAACTCGAAGGGCTCGCTTTAAAGGATTTTTCTTTATGTGCTCAATCAAATCCTTTTTACCCACGATAATTCCAGCTTGAGGGCCTCCCAGAAGTTTGTCGCCAGAAAAGCAAACCAAACTGGCCCCGGCCCTGACACTATCCTGAAC
>JAOAFQ010000073.1 GCA_026416195.1 Candidatus Aminicenantota bacterium
ATCTAGATAGAGCGCATATTGTCTGTACCCCTGAAATAGTAACCGCAACCCGTCAGGTTTATTATATGTGGGGAACAATAAGTGGCTTTTCGCGGGCTGAACCTATCTCGGGGATTGAAAATATCCATTATCCCTTTTTGGCTGAAGAAGGAGGGAATATTTATGTTTGTTGGCAAGCAGGAAGTTATGGCGACGGCATTGGAGTTTTTTATAATATAAGGCGAGAGGGAAAATGGGAGGGCGAAAAAGTTTTTCCTGACACTTTAGGTGCCACCTATTGCGATGTGGTGGTGGCTCAAGACGGCAGCGCTCTCTATGTGACATGGGACGCAGGGAGAGAAATATTTGTTTCTTCTTTAACCTTACCCATTACTAATAGACCACCAGTTGCTGATTTTACTTTTTCCCCTCAAAGAGGGGAAATTCCCCTTACGGTCACCTTCGATGCCTCGCCTTCTTATGACCCTGATGGAACCATTGTCAGCTACCATTGGACCTTTGGTGATGGTGGCTCAGGCACAGGGAAGATCGTTAATTACACTTATCGGAGTGAGGGTAAATTCTCTGTTACTCTTACGGTTACCGATGACAAAGGGAAAAAAGCGACGGCCACCAAGGTGGTTGAAACTGTTCACGTGGTGTATCCGCCCAACAATCCTACAGTGAGTATAACAATAAGCGGATTAAGAAAAGAACCCTCAGCCAATTATCGTTTGAGTTGGGCCGCTAACCCTAAAAACGCTGATGAATTGGTCAAGGAATATCGAATTTATAGAAAAGAGGGAGATGGCGAGTTTAAGCTCTTCAGTATTGTCGGCAAAACAACTACTTCCGTCGAGTACAGCTTCCCCCCAACTAAGCGACTTATGTGGGGCATTACTACTTTCTCCACTTTAAACAAGGAAAGCTCTATGATTATTTTCAAGTAATTTTTAATGGAAAAGAAAAATCGGAAAAAGAAAAGATTTAGCTTAATCATCCTTTTATTCTGTTTATTAGTCGGTCAAGAGCAGTTACAAGCTATAACTAATGTTTCTCGTTCTCCCCAATGGCCATCTTGGGCTCCTAGAATAGCGGTTGATTTTAACGGAAATGTCCATGTTGTTTGGCTAGAGTTATATTCATCGACCCGAGGTGATATTTTTTATAGTTTCTTTGACGTTACCTCCCGTATCTGGTCGGTTCCTTTTAATGTTAGCTCTTCGGGTAATGTCATCTCTGAATCTCTCTGGTGTGCGGATGTAGCTACTGACTCCGCCAATAGAGTTTATGTCACTTGGATTGAAGGAAACAGAATTAAATTAAAAATAAAGGATGGTACATGGGGGGGAGAATTTCTAGTAAATTCAGGAGGCGTCGCTTACGAATCACCCCGTTTGGGGGTCAGCCCAGAAGGTGATATCTTTATTATCTGGTGGAGTCATGATGGAGCAGTCTGGTCAAGGGCAAGAGTCGGTGGGGTTTGGGAAGAAACACGGTTCATAAGTCGGTCTGGCTACCGATCAAAGTTTCCTGATATTACAGTTGGTCGAAATATCGTCGGAGCCTGCTGGATGGAAAGAGGCCCAGGAGAGTATTGGTACCAAATTGCTTACGCCGAAAGATCTCGAACAAGAAACGCTAACTGGTCAAAACCCTTGGTCGTCGCTCCCTCTGATAGTGACCAACAACATGGAGTGGTCGAGCTCGATTCCCTCGATCGAGCCCATATCGTCTGGACGCCTGAAATAAGTGAAGGCATCAGGCAAGTTTACTATGCTTCGGGAACAATAAATGGCTTTACAGGCGTTACCCCTATTTCCTCAGTAGACAATCTTCATTACCCCTCAATTGCAGAAGCCGGAGGAAATATCTACCCAGTTTGGCAGTTAGGTAGCTACGGTAATGGGGTGGGCTTATTTTACAATTTTAGGATCGGCAATACTTGGCGAGGGGAAACCTTTTTTTCTGGCTCGGGCGGCGCTACTTATTGCGATATAGCCGTAACTTTAGATCAAAGTTCGATCTACTTCGTCTGGGATGCTTCGGGCGAAATTTTTGTTGGATCTCTGGCGGCTTCTCCGCCCCCCGATAATAAACCGCCTGTGGCCGACTTTTCTTTCTATCCCCAAAAAGGCGAAGTTCCTCTAACTGTAACCTTTGATGCCTCTCTTTCCTACGATCCTGATGGCGTTATCATCGAATACCTCTGGGATTTTGGTGATGGTACTTTTGGCCTGGGCAAAATTGTCACTCATACCTATTATCATCCTGGAAATTATTCAGTTAAACTTATTGTCATCGACAACAAAGGAGCAACCGGAACTAAGGTCAAAATTGTCGAAGTTATTAAGCGAAATCAGCCACCTGTGGCTGATTTTACTTTTTCCCCTATTACTGGCCTATTTCCTCTTGACGTAACTTTTGATGCCTCAGCCTCTTATGATCCTGATGGAGTGATTGTCACCTATGAATGGAGTTTTGGGGATGGGGCGACTGCTAACGGAAAAATAGTTAAACATCGCTATTCCACCTGGGGCGTTTTTAATGTTAAATTAATTGTCTATGACGATAATGGGGCTTCGGCTACGAAAACAAAATCCTTAGAGGTCTTGCGACTTTTTCAGCCGCTGAATATTCGTTGGGAAACCCACCGCGATGAAGGTCTTTTTCTAACTCGTTATGTCACTGACATTCGGTGGGAAAGCAACCCCAAAAATGACCAAGTTATCTCCATCACTAAGATTCCGCTCGCTTCGTACCGAGTTTATCGCAAGCTGGTCGGTGAGGATGATCGCCAATTTCGCTTTATTGGGGAAGTAAAAGCTAATATCTTTTTCTTCAGGGACCCTAATGTCTGTCTCTTATACACATCT
>JAOAFQ010000088.1 GCA_026416195.1 Candidatus Aminicenantota bacterium
TTCATATATTTTTGATACTTCTCCTCGATTTGATTCTCTATACTTAAGAAAAATTGAAGATATCCCTCGACCTTTCGTAATAGAGCCCCCTTTTGAGGAAAAAACAAAATTTTGCCCAGAGGAAACTTTAAGCTTTAACCTAATTTTAATAGGGAAGGCTTCTGATTATTTTCCATATTTCGTTGTTGCTTTTAAAGAGTTGGGCAATGTGGGTATAGGCAAAAACCGTAAAAAGTTTTTATTAAAAGAAGTATTGACCGAAGAAAACGAATCACAAGAGGAAATTACAATTTATTCGTTAGAGGAAGGTGTAATTAAAAACATAAATAATAAAGTCACCTGGGCTGAAATTATTGATAAATTCAAAATGAATAAAGACATCAAAAGATCAAAATATTTGGCTATAAATTTTATTACTCCTACAAGAATCAAGTACCAAGATGAATTTATCAGCGTGCCTGAATTTCACATAATAATAAGAAGCTTGATGAGAAGGATATCAAATCTATCTTATTTCCATTGCGGAGAAACGTTAAATATAAATTTCGACTATTTAATTAATCAAGCGACTAAGATAAAGATAGATAAAATAAGTATTAATTGGGTCGAATGGGAGCGATTTTCCTTTATTCAAGAGAGAAGAATGAAGTTTGGGGGGTTTGTCGGGGAGGTGATTTATAAAGGGGATTTATCAAAATTTCTTCCCTTTCTAATATTAGGTGAATATATTCATGTAGGGAAGGGGGCCTCTTTTGGCCTAGGCTTATACAAAATTATGCCTAAATAACAAGGTAAGAAGATTGAAACTTAGCTAAAAAATGAAATTCAAACAAATATTAGGGAACGATCCTTATCCTCATCAAGAAGAAACCTTCGAAACCCTTAGGAAAGGAACATCAGTGATTTTAAGAGCTCCTACAGGAAGCGGTAAGAGTGAATCAGTATTTGTTCCTTTTTATGAGCTTAGAGGGAAAAGCCTTCCTAAAAGAATGCTTTATTCTTTGCCGATGAGGTCCCTCGCTAATTCTTTAGGCAATAGATTTAAGAAGAAATGTCCTGATCTAGATGTTAAAGTTCAACATGGAAAACGGCCTGAAAGTATATTATTTGAGGCAGATTGTGTAGTTGCTACGCTTGATCAAATTGTTTCATCCTATACTTGTGCGCCCTTAAGTCTTTCAGTTAGATATGGAAATATTCCAGCTGGTGCAGTGGCTAGCAGTTTTTTAGTTTTTGATGAAATCCATACTTTTGCGCCTCATTTAGGTCTGCAATGTTGTTTATTAATAGCTGAAAGAATGAGCAAATTAGGTATTCCTTTTGCCATTATGAGTGCGACTTTGCCTACTAAATTTATGTTTTCAATTGCAGAAAGATTGAAAGCTCAGGTAATAGAAGCCAAGGAAGAGAATATTCCGGTAAGAATGTTCAGGAAAGTAATCTTAGATCTGAAGCTTAGTGAGGAACTAACGGCTGATTGGGTGGCCAAATTATATGAAGAAAGCAGCGGGTCAGTAATTGTCGTTTGTAATACTGTTGAAAGGGCAATCAAGATTTATCAAGACCTTAAAGAGAAAATTGAATCAAAACCAATATTAATCCATTCAAGGTTTTTTGACGTAGATAGAGAACAAAAGGAAAAAAAGATAGAAGAATTATTTGGGCAAAAGAATAACAGAAAAGCTATTTTAGTTACTACCCAAGTTATCGAAGTTGGGATGGACATTTCATGTGAACTCATGCTAAGTGAATTATCGCCCATCGATTCTCTTATTCAGAGAGCTGGACGATGTGCGAGGCGAGGAGGGGAAGGTAGGCTTATTGTTTTTAGCATTCCTCATCATGCCCCCTATGATAAATTAATAATCGATTCAACCCGTCAAGCAATTATTAAAAGAAACAGTGAAAGGCTTACTTGGGAAATTGAAAAGGCAATGGTTGATGAAGTTCTCGGAGAATTTTTTGAAAAATATTCTCGAACTGAAACTGGCACTAAAGCTATGAGTTTTCTTTCGAAGGCTGCCTTTGAAGGTAAACCTTGCTTGGCTGCAAAAGCAGTTAGGGAAGATATGTTTGTCGAAGTATCAATCTCCAACGACCCAGCACAACTCGGAAGCAAAATATTGATGCTTCCGAGGTGCAGGGTTCATCCCTTCGTTATAAAAGAATTCTATAATACTAAGAAACCAAAAATATGGAAAGTGGAAATCGATAGAGGTTATGAAGATGATTACTCTCCTAAGATAGAACTTATCCCAGTTAAATCTTCTAATGATATTATAATTAATAATTTTTATGTTGTTGATAATGAATTTGCAGCCTACGATTCTGATCTCGGGCTTATTTTTGGATTTAAAGGCGTGCCGCAGGAGCTCCAAGAAAGTAAAGAAAAAAATCAAGAGCTACGGTTTGGTGAAATTCCATATGAAACCTGGACAGATCATTCTCGTAGAGTCATCGAAGCTTTCGAAAAATATATATATCCACAAGAGAAATATGCTTTTCTTAAGTTGTCCTCTTGGTTAGAAGAAAAGTTCCAAAAGGTTATGAATCTTATTCGTTTAATTATGGCCATACATGATTTAGGTAAATTAAATGAAGATTGGCAAAGAGCTGCTGGGGCCACCTCAGTATTTCTTGCTCATTCTGGAAAAAGAGATGCTATAAATTTGCCAATTCATGCCACCATTACCGCCTATGTAATTGGAGATTATTTAAAAAATGAATGGGGTCCAATATTAGGAGATTCAGCTTATTTTGCTCTAGCTCACCATCATAGTGTTCGAGCAGCTAAAGTCCCATGTTATAAATTGCAAGATGGTTGGTATGAAGAGGTTGATAAAGTTTTAGACAAATTTGTTGGGATAAAACTTCCTTACAATGCAATTAAAAGTTTTGAGAGGCAATTAAGTGCTACTTCTTTAATAAATCCTATTCCTGCCTTTGAAAAAGAAAAGCGTTATACCACCTATATTTTATTTTCACGATGGCTTAGATTAGCGGATAGAAAAGCTTTAGAAATGGCTAAATCAGAAGTAGAAAAAAACGGCCACAAACGTTGGTCTAAATTATGTTAGCCATTTTTAAATTGAAGGAGGATTCAAAAAAATGATTTATTTCGTGGCCAAAACAGGAATGGAAATATTTGATTTGTGTCGAGCTTATGGTTTAGCCACACTTCTTGATACGTTTAGTCCTGAAGAAACAAGGACGTTAATAAAAGATGCTGGACTCTTTTATTTGATTGAACAAAGAGGTGAAAAAATATCGCCCGAATTTCTTAATGATGCAAAATGGGCTCAATTTTTTGAAAAGGATTTTGGCCAAAGAGTTTGGAACAAGGTTTTTTTAACCTATAAAGATAAATGGTCGCAGATGGCAATGAAAGTGAAAGAAACATTGATTGAAAATTTTGAGGATATTATAGAAAGAGCAAAAGTTCTAACTTATAGCCTGGATATTTCCACCACCTCAGGGGAAACGCTTCCAGGCCCACTTGACCCCTCAGTCTTTAAAGGCTTACGTGGTAAGACCAGAGGAGATTATTCTGAAGCTCAGACTAGGGTGGATAAAGAAAACTGGGCTTTAGCTTGCTTAGGAGGAGCCATAAGCGGTAGATATAAAGTTCAAAAGAGTCAAGGAAATAAATGGGATTATTTTGTGGTTTTCCCAGCGCCAGAAAAAGTGTATCTTGACAATTTCAGAAAAATAAGAGAAAGCACTTATACAATTGGCCTTAAATACTTAAGTGCCCAAAATGCTGCGGCCCATTTTTCTGTTATTTTGGCTCAAAAAATGAGCGAGATGGCTGCTTCCATATCTCAATTTTCTGATCGATATTCAGGTATATTTTATTTTTCCATGGTGCAATCTGGTCAGCAATTTAAACCTTCAACAGGAGGTAAACTGAGCCTATATCCTCTAATGGAGCTTGCTTATTCTGGAAAACCGGAAATACAAGAGATTTTCAATATATGGAATTATCTTTTTAAAAAAGGTAGTGTCCAAGGTTATGAAGATTTAGGATTGTCTTTGACAGAGTTTATAATGCACCCTACTCTTGATTCCTATGAAAAGCACGCCCGAATTTTTTTAAGATATATCCTAAGGGGAAAAATAAAAGCTATTAATTTTTATACTGAAAAAAAAATATTGGAGGTGATTAAATATGCCAAATGAATTAAGCCAGATTTATTCAGACGAGGCTATTAAGGATTTTGGCGATGCATTACGTAAAGCCCTGCGACTTGAGGACATCCAAGATTATGCCTCTCTTATTGAAATTGAAAACGCGGAAAGACCTGAAGATTTTGCCGAAGCGATAAAAAATTTCTTACGGAGATACGAAAGTCATGCGCGGAGAAAAAATTTGAAGCGTCCAGGGCAAGAAAGTTTAGAAAAAATTATGTCTCTTGTTGGTCAGCATGGGGTTAGAGTTGTCCGAGCAGCTCTAATTAGCCATGCTTTAGTTAGAAAAGAAGAAGCTTGAAGGAGGACAAAATGGCCATTTTCGAAATTAGTCTTTTAGCCAGGGTAACCTGGAATCTTCATTCCCTAAATAATGAAGGGACGATAGGTAATGTTACTGAACCCAGAACGGTAGTGCTGGCGAACGGAGTCAAAACAGATGGCGTTTCTGGTGAAATGCTGAAGCACATTCATGCCTATTATGTTTGGCTTTTGGCCGAAGACAAATCGAATTTTTGTGAAGCTTGCCAGAAATTTCATCCTCAGAAGGCAGATAAAAATACTAAGATTAAGCGAACTGATACGCCAGAAAAGGCTATGGAAATGGCAATATCTTCATGCGTATTGTGTGACTTACATGGGTTCTTAATTCAAAAACCGACCATTAGTCGACCCTCAACTATCGAATTTGGTTGGGCCTTGGGTCTACCAGATAAGACTCATAGAGGTGTTCATATTCATGCCCGTCATTCGATGGAAGGTCGCGTACGGGAAGAACCAGAATCTATTGAGGAGAAAGCCGAGGATTTAGAAGCTGAAGAAAAAACTAAAGAAACAGAAGTAAGGGAGGTGACAGCTCAAATGATTTATCATCGACCAACTCGCTCAGGAGTATATGCTTTTGTTTCTGTTTTTCAACCGTGGAGAATAGGATTGAATGAAATTAATTATAACTATGTAATAAGTGATGATGAGAGAAGATTTAGATATCAGCTTGGTCTCAATGCCTATAAAGCAAGCTTTATGCGAACCGATGGCGCCATGGTTTCCACAAGACTCCCTCATACAGAAAATATCGAGGGGATAGTTGCTATTTCGGAAAGAAATTTTCCTGTTCCAGTAATAAGCCCAATTGATGAGTCCTTTGATAAAATCTTAGAGGATCTAGCTAATCAAACTCCTGGAATTCAGATAAAGAGATTTTCCAATCTTAGTCAACTCAGCTTATTTCTCGATGATTTAACCAAAGAGGAACTATTTAAATTAAACATACCTTGATGCTCTTTTTGTTATTTAGAAAGGATTGATAACATGAGGTGGGTCTGTGCAGCTTTTTATTTTTCAGCTCTTTTTTCGTATAGAATTCCTAATCTTTCTCCTAGCTATGCTCTTACTTCAATTATCCCCAGTCCATCGTCATTAAGACTTGCTTTGGTTGATGCGGCCATTAAATTAAAGGGTTCAGTGGATTATGGAATAGAAATATTTAATTTAATTAAAACAATTAGAATAGAAATAGAACCTCCCGATAAAGTTGCAGTATTAAAGTTTTTCATTAAGAGACTTAAACCTCCAAAATCGAAAGACTCAAGTTTTGAAGAGTCCTTTGGAATAAGGGAATATTGCCATTTCAACGGTCCCATCAAGGCTTATTTTGAGCTTTTTAACCATCATGATGAAATTGTTGAATTACTTAAAAGATTAAGGCGCTTGGGAACAAGCGATTCTTTACTCAGTTGTAAAGTTTCTCTAAGCGAACTGGAACCAGATTCATCTATGACTTGTAAACTCTTAAGTGAAATAAAGCCTGAAGGACTCAATTTTAAAGGTCGACCCGTCGTCATTTTGAATGAGCTTAAAGAGGATGCCGAATTTATTCAATTGAACCCCTATTCCAGCAGCCGCAAAGGTATGCCCTTCATCTCAAAAATATTCATCTTGCCTTTGATTGAAAAAAAGAAGGGCGAAAATTTTGTTCTTTATGAAAAATCTCCTTTTTCGCTTTAAAAATAATGTGAATTATGTTGTTTTTAGGTACTTAGGAGTATGAATGAAGATATTTTAAAAGAATTTCCTTCGAGTTTAGGGCAACTAAAGCCAGCCTTTCAAATAAATCTTTTTACAAGAGAGGCGGAGCCCATTCCCTGCGAAATTGAGATTGGTTCTATTCAAAACGAGGAAACATATTTGAGTGAAGGTATTTCTTTAGTAAAAACGGAGGACAGCTCTCAAGTTATCATTTCTGGATATGGAATCTTTTTGGGTAAAAAGAGCGAACGTTTGGTTATCAGACAAGATGATAAAGCTATTTACGAAATTCCGCTCTTTAGAATTAACGAGGTGGTCGTGGTATCTAAAGGAGTCTCCCTTTCATCTGACTTGATTCATGAATTATGCCAAAGAGGGATTAAGTTGTCATTTTTAAACAGAAATGGCCAACCCTTTGCAATGATCTCTTCCCCTTTGTTAACAGCAACCATTATTTCAAGAAGAGAGCAAATCAAAGCATTTGATGACAGGCGAGGTCTTGAATTTGCGAAAATCATCGTTCGAGGGAAAATAAAAAATCAAGAAAGCCTCTTAAGATATTTTGGTAAATACATGAAGCAAAGTTCGCCTGATAAGTTTCGTAAAGTTTGGGAAATTGCCAATAAATTGAGATTGCTGAGGCATAAAGTCGATTCCGTCGATGGAACTAATATTGCGGAAGCTAGAGATACTTTGTATGGAATTGAAGGTCACTCAGGAAAGCTTTATTGGTCAGGAGTAAAAGAAATTATAGGTGGCCGGGTAGAATTTTTCGGAAGAGTCCACCAAGGGGCTATTGATGTTGTCAATATGCTTCTTAATTATGGGTATGGGATCCTATATTCTGTAGTTTGGGGAGCCGTGCTTAATGCCGGGCTTGAGCCTTTTGCCGGTTTCCTTCATACCGATAGACCCGGAAAGCCTTCGCTCGTCCTAGACCTTGTCGAAGAGTTCAGACAACCCATTGTTGATAGAGTTGTTATATCTCATATAAATCTTGGGCAAGCAATAAGAATTAAAGATGGATTGCTTGACCCTGATACTCGTAAAATAATTGGTAGCAAAATCTTAGAGAGGCTCGAATCGACTACTACTTTTCAAAATAAAACTTATAAGCTCAGATCGATTATTCAGATTCAAGCTCGGAACTTGGCTTCTTTTTTAAGAGGCGAAAGCTCATATAATACCTTTTCTTTTAAATGGTAAAATGGAACTTAATACTTATGTCATTTATGATATCGAAGATGATCGAATCAGATATCGAATCTCAGAGATATGCAAAGACTACGGTTTAGAGCGTATCCAATACAGTGCTTTTTTTGGCTTGCTTAGCAAAAATAGGAGAGAGGAATTATTCCTTAAACTTTCAAGGATAATAAAAAATAAAAAAGGTAAAATTATAATTCAGCCTGTCTGCGAAAAAGATGCTAAAGAAGTAAAAATAATAATAAATGAATTAGAAAATCAACATAGAATAAACGACGATGAGACTTGATCTAACTGTAAATGATATCAAACAATATACTTATTGTAAAAGAATAATTTTTTTCAACCATGTCATGCCGGTTGAAATAAAGCCGACTTTCAAAATGGAGTTGGGAAAGATTAAGGAAGATGAGCTTAGGGCGTTAGAGAAAAGAAGAAAATTGCGTCGCTACGATTTATATAAAGGTGAGAGGCTTTTTTATTTAAGTTTATATTCAACTAAGTATGCCTTATCAGGTAAATTGGACATGTTGATTGTTACAAGGAATGGTTATTACCCGGTTGATTTTAAATATACTGATAAATATCCAGGAAGAAATCATATTTATCAATTAGGAGGATATGCCCTCTTAGTTGAAGACAAATTTGAAAAAAAAGTCAATGAGGGCTTCATTTATCTGGTTCCAAAAAACGATGTAATAATCTTAAATTTGACTGATAGATTGAAAGAAGAAATAATAAGAATGCTTGATGAAATGAGGTTGATAATAAAAAATGAGATTATGCCCTCCCCGACAAGTTACAGGAATCGATGCTTGGAATGTGAGTTCAGGAATTATTGCAACGATGTGTTTTGAAAAGAAAATAATTAAAGTTTTTTCTCAAAACCTAGGCGTTTTTTGGCAAAATAACAGTTTGAGAAGAAGTTTGGTTAATTTTAATTGTAACTTGTTGAATTTAAAAGAATTATCGTGCGGTTGTTAGAATAGACCCGATGTAAAGGG
>JAOAFQ010000160.1 GCA_026416195.1 Candidatus Aminicenantota bacterium
TATTGATACCTGAAAAGAGGATCGTTAGGGGTCACGGCTAAACGAACATAATAATTAGGCTCCGCGAACTCGACTTCTGGGTTAAGCCTAAGCAAATTAACCATTTCATGGACGCTCTGATGATGGGGCACCTCGAGTTGATAAACGTCAATTCTCGGGATTTTTTTCAATTCGCGAGAACCATAGAGGGTAATTAGCGTTTTTATTTGAGTTTCAGTTGCCCTTGATTTGAATTTTACTAACACCTCTCCCTCTTTATAAAGAGGGGTAGAAAGTTGAAAAGGTTGGCTGTTATTAAGCCCGGATAAGTCTGGATGGATAAGATCAGGCCAGATTAGATAACGGGACTGGCGCCAATTTGGTTTTTCTCTTTCCTGAGTTGGCGGCGAAGCTGAATTTAACCTTAAAAATAGGCCAATAACAACGATTAAAAAAAAGCTTTTATATTTCAATATTTTCATCTTTGACCTCCTTAGAAAGAAAAGATTCCATTAAATTTTAAACCCCAATCTTGCCCCCCTTTATAAGGAATAAGGGTCGCTTCGCCACAGAGAGCTATTTTGGAAGTTAGCCAAAAATTAGCCCCTAGACTTAGAGCAATTTTTCCTTTTGTTTTTATATCTTTAGTTTCAGTCCCAGCCAAATTCTCAATAATTTCTCTCAGGGTAAATTGGCCCCAGAAATGTTGGTACTGAATGGCCAAATAGGGGAATAAATTTTCATAGCCATTATGGCCAATAAATGGGCCAATGGTTATCATTCTCCAATTAGGCTGGCTCTTTAGTTCCCCTTCCACGGCCAAGTCAGGAATAGCCCATTTTTTTTCTTGACCGTTATAAGTTAAGAAACGAGCTCGACCACCAACCGCAATCAAATTTAAGGGGAAAACCTGGCTTATCTCAAGCCCAAAGAGACTGCCTGAAAGACCGCCTACGTCAAAATCGATGGAAATAGGCAATTGACGAAAGACTAGACTTTCAAATTTGGAGGAAGAGTAACCTCCAAGGAGAGCTACATTTAAACCTTTAAGGAATTCAGTTTCTAAACGGAAAAGAGCGAGGTAAGCCTGAAGAGAAGTGGTTTTTTCTTCCTTGGGCCACCAGAGAGAGCGTTTAAGAATTTCGGTTTCAACTCCAAACCGAAATCTCAAGGACAAAGAGTCTGAACTGCCTTCTTGTCCAGCCCAGCCTTTAGTCCAAAAGAAAATGAAAATAAAAACAAGCCCAGGAGTAATAAGTTTTTTCATTTTTCCTCCTTCAAAATTTTTGGCCAGGTTTGGCTTGCTTGATTTCCTTTAATCTTTCCTGAGCCTTTTTAGCCAAAGAGCTTTGAGGATAATCACTGATGACCTTGCTAAAATAAGGAATACTCTCATCTATTTTACCCCATTTATAATAGGAATCAGCGAGATAAAAATAAACCCGGTCCATTTTAGAATAGTTGGGAAAGGTAGTAATAATTTCCTGGAATCGTTCAACCGATGCTTTAAAAGCGTAGACTTTGTAGTAAAAATGGGCGATCCCAAAGTTGTGTTCAGCCAATCTTTCCTCGCATTGTTTTATTTTTTGTTGAGCCTCTTTGGCTTCTTGGCTTTCGGGATAAAGGCTGACCACTTTTTTGAATTCAGTTAAGGCCTGCCAGGTTTTGGTTTGATCTCGTCCTGGTTTATAAGCTTTGAGAAAATAAGTCATTGCTATTCGGTATTGAGCATACGCCGCTGAAGGACTATAGGGATAAAGGGAGATAAATTCTCGATACTCAGCGGCCGCCAAAATCATGCTTCCTTCATCTCCTTTCTCAAAATAGGAATCGGCTATGGCTAATTTGGCACGCTGGGCAAAAAAACTCTTGGGGAAGGAGTCAATGACCTGGCGAAAATAAAGCCTTGCTTTTTCCGGATCTTTTTTTAAATACTGTTGGCCAAGCTTGAATAGAGCCTCATCAGAAGAAGCAATTTCTGGTGTCAGTTCTGTTTCCTTTTTTCCACAGCCTTCAAAAAAAAGAATTAAGAACAAGAGAATAAGGCCAAACACTGAAAAATTTATTTTATTAAAAGGGAAACTTTTTGCTTTCATTGGTTCACCTTTTCCTTCCTATCTTTAGTCCTTTTCAGCCAGAATAATTTAAATTTTATTTTTTTAATTTTGTCCATAAAGCTCTTTTAGCCAAACCCATTGCTGGCGAAGACCATTTTCTAGGTTGGTTTTAGGTTGGTAACCGAGCTCATGTTGAGCTTTTTCTATCGAGGCTAAGGTATGAAGGACATCCCCTTTTTGAGTTTCTACCCAGGTAATTCGAGCCTTTCGGTTTGTAATTCTTTCCATTATCTCAATTACTTCTGCTAATTCTTTTTGATGTCCTCCACCAATATTATAAACTTCACCTGGCTTTCCTCGTTTCATGGCTAAAAGGCTAGCTTCAATGATATCATCGATAAATGTAAAATCGCGCGTTTGGTGACCATCGCCATAAAGGGTTATTGGTTCATCCTTTAGCAACGCTAATAGAAATTTGTGAAAAGCCATATCTGGTCTTTGTCTTGGCCCATAGACCGTAAAAAAACGAAGCGAAATAGTTGGTAGACCATAATTTTTAAAGTAAAGAAAACAGAGTTGCTCAGCAGCTAACTTGGTGACTCCATAGGGAGAGATTGGCTGGACAGGACCTGTTTCTCTCATGGGAAAGAAGGGACTCAATCCATAAACAGAAGATGAAGAGGCAAAAATTAGTTTTTCAATTTTTTTATTTTTAACGGCTTCAAGTAGACGTTGAGTTGCTTGGATGTTATTTCTTAGATAATCTTTAAAGTTCTTTCCCCAACTTGTTCTAACCCCCGCCTGCGCTGCCAGATGAAAAATGAAATCAATATCTTCAAGAATTTTTTTCAAGTTTACTTGATTAAGGTCATCCTCAATAAATTGAAAATGGCAATGGTGAAGAAGAGAGGATAAATTTTTTTGTTTTATCCAACGAGGATAAAAATCAGTAAAGCAATCAAGGCCGACAACTTGATAGCCTTCAGCTAATAGCTTTTCGGCTAAATGGGAGCCAATAAAGCCAGCACAGCCTGTGACCAAACATTTCATAAAGTTCCTCCTCCCAAAGCAATTTCTTTCATTTGCCTGATCACCGCAGCTGGATCTTCATGCCCAAAAATGGTCGCCCCAGCAACAAAAATATCGACTCCATCTTTAATTAGATCAGCCATATTATCAACAGTTACTCCTCCATCAATGGCCACAGGAATTTCGAGATTTTGTCCCTTGATCCAATTTTTTAAAAGTCGAATTTTATTTCTAGTAGATTCGATCAGCGTTTGGCCACCCCAGCCTGGATCAACTGTCATAAGCAGAACAAAGTCAAGGTCTTTTAAGATATCAATCATAAAATGAATAGGAGTCCCTGGGTTCAGAGCCAGACCTGCTTTAATTTTTAGTTCTTTTATTTGAATAATTTCCCGATGAATATGCTGGCTGGCCTCAAGGTGGATTGAAAGCCAATCAGTTCCAGCCTCATAAAATTGAAAAATAAAATTGTCTGGTTTTTCTACCATCAAATGAGCCCAAACAGGAATTTTTAATATTTTTTTTAATGAAGCGATTAGTTGTGGTCCAAAGCTTAGAGAAGGCACGAAGTGTCCATCCATAATGTCCACATGGATTAAATCCGCACCGGCTTCCTCGGCTAATTTAGCTGCCTCACCAAGCCGGGCGAAATCAGCTGAAAGTAGCGAAGGAGCAATAAAAGGTCTCATCGACTTACCTCCAGGGTAATTAGACTTCTCTTTTGAACTGGATATCCGTGGGGCGGGCTCTGTTTAATAATTATGCCTGATTTTAATCCAGGATAATAGCTACTTCTGATATTGGCCACATTAAATCCCAGGTTTTTGAGCTGAACAATAATAAGATCAGCTTTGTGGCCGATGAGGTCAGGCATAATAAATTTTGGCTCTCTTTCTCCTTGACTAATAAGCAAGCTTACCGGAGTCATTCTTTTGACCCGGCCCACCCCAGGTTTGGGCTGCTGGGCGATGACTCGGCCAGCGGGATATTGAGGGGTATGAATCTGAGCAATTACTCCCCTGGCCAATCCCGAAGAAGCTAGGATTTGGACAGCTCTTTCCAAACTTTTATTAGTTAGATCAGGAATTTCCACAAGTTCGCTCCCTGCCGAAATTACTACAGAGACCGTTCGGTTAGTTCTGATTTTTGAACCAGCCGGTGGTTCTTGGCGAATGATCCGTCCCTTTTCTATTTCGTCATGGTATTCTGTGGATTGCAGCCTCAAGGAAAGAAAGCGCTGATTGAGCTCAAAACGAGCTTCTTCAGGGGTTTTATTTCTTAAATCAGGAACAGTTACAAATTCACCTCTTAAAATTAATCTAGTGGTCAAGATGGCGCTAGAAAAAAAGAGAATTAGCCCGAAAAGTAAGATTATAGCCCAGCTTAAAATTTTCTCATTTACCATAAAGATATCCTGATAAATGATAGGTTTTATTCTATATCATATCAGCCATTAGGTGTAAATTGTTTCTGACCCTTTTTTTATTTCAAAATTAGTTTTGTCAGCAAATCAATTTAAGAAAGAAGTTTATTGTTCTAATTTTTTTTGATAATTTTTATTAATTAGAAAATATTTTAGGTAATTTTTAAATGAGGAGAAGTTAATGGAAAAATATTCAGATTTTAGAAGCGATACCGTAACTAGACCTACTGAGGCCATGCGCCGAGCAATGGCCGAGGCTGAGGTTGGAGATGATGTTTTAGGCGATGATCCCACGGTCCATAAACTTGAAGCTTTGGCCGCAGAGATTATGGGTAAAGAAGCAGCCCTTTTTGTGCCTTCAGGCACCATGGGGAATGCCATTGCGGTTAAGGTTTGGACAAGAGAGCTGGAAGAGGTCATTGTTGAAGCCCGCTCTCATATTTATAATATGGAATCAACTCATCTTACTTTTATTTCTAGGGTCAATCCACGGCCTTTACCTTCTTGGAGAGGGGCCATGGACCCTGATGAAGTGGCTCGGAATATCCGCTCAGCCTCAGTTCATACCCCTCGGACCTCTCTTATTTGCCTTGAAAACACCCATAATAATTGGTCAGGTGCGATTGTTCCTTTAAATAATCTGAAAGCAATAAGGGAAGTCGCAGATCGTTACGGCGTCAAGGTTCATCTGGACGGAGCCAGAATCTTCAATGCTAGTTTAGCCTCAGGTGTCCCCGTTAAAGAATATGCTCGTTTAGCTGATTCAATTATGTTTTGTTTATCGAAAGGACTTTCAGCTCCGGTGGGCTCTATGTTGGCCGGCCCAAAGGAGTTCATCGATCAGGCCCGTCGTGTAAGGAAAGCCCTTGGTGGAGGTATGCGTCAAGCAGGGGTGCTTGCTGCTTGTGGGATAATAGCCTTAACCCAGATGGTTGAGCGCCTGAAAGAAGATCATGATCGAGCTAAAAAATTGGCTAGGGCTATAGCTGAACTTCCAGGAATAAGCCTAAACCCTGAAGAAATTGAAACTAATATCATTATTTTTGGGCTTAATCATCCGCGATGGCCAATCCCTTCTTTTCTAGAAGAATTAAAACGCAGGAGAATTTTAGCTTTGCCGGTTACTGGTGGCATTCGTTTTGTCACGCACAAAGACATCGATGATGACGATGTTGATCGGACAATTGCCGCCTTCCAGGAGTTGCTCCTGAATTAAAAATGAACTTAAAGTTAAGATAATAAATTTGCTATTAATTGGCTAATTTCATAAAGATGAATATCTTCTCTTCCTAAATCTTTAAGGCCATCGTGAATCATGGTTAAACAGAAGGGACAAGTTGTGACAACAGTTTTTGCTCTAGTTGAAGCTATCTCTTGAGCTCGAAGGCGGTTAATTCTTTCGCCGATTTTCTCTTCAGTCCACATCAGTCCGCCACCAGCTCCACAACAAAAGCTGTGGTCTTTTGAACGGGGAAGTTCCTCAATTGAAAGTCTGGGAATATGTTTAAGCAATTCTCTTGGTTCTTTGATTAGCCCATGGTGACGAGCAAAATAGCAAGAATCATGCAAGGTTACCTTGCTATCTTGGCCATTAAGTTTAATTTTTCCTTTTTGGAGAAGACTTACAAAAAACTCAAGATGAGAAATAACTTCGATTTGAGCGAGTGACTCTTTTTCTTTTTCTGGAATATCGGTAAAAATTCTTAGCAACTTGGGGTATTCATATTTTAAGGTGTGATAGCCGTGAGGACAAAAGATTAAAATTTTTTTGATTTTATAACGGATAAAAGTTTCGAGATTATAACGAGCCAACATTTGAAATAAATATTCATTGCCTAATCGTCGGGCTGCGTCGCCACAGCACTTTTCTTCTTCACCTAAGATTGCGAAATTAACTTTGGCGTGACGAAGAATTTTAACCACAGCTTTAACTATTCCCTGACCTCGGTCGTCAAAAGAACCAGCGCAACCGACAAAAAGCAGAATTTCGGCCTCAGGATGATCAGTGATTAAGGGAACCTTTTCTTTTTCCGCCCATTCTGTCCTTTGGGTAAAACCAATGCCCCAAGGATTTGCATTAGTTTCAAGATTACGGAAAAAATTATTAAGTTCAGGGGGAAAATTGCCTTCCATTAAAACCTTATTCTGGCGAAGACCGAATATTTTTGGTAGGTGTTCAATTTCGACAGGGCATACATGCATACAGGCGGCACAACTTGTACAGGTCCAAATTTCCTCTGGCTTAATTACGGTTGGAATAAGAGAGGGAAGTTTATCTTTTTCTCGGCGTTTGATCACAGGATAAAAAGAAAGAAGATGTTTTTCTAAATTAAAAATAATCATTTTAGGCGAGAGAGGTTTGGCCGATATAAAAGCTGGACAGACATCTTGACAGCGGCCACATTCAATACAAGCAAAAGCATCAAGACAGTCCTTCCACGTAAGATCAGAAGCTTTTTCCAGTCCAAAGATTTCTTCTTTTTCTAAATCAAGAGGTTCAATTACACCTGGGCTCTCTTGCCGATGAAAGATGAGGTTAATAGGACCAGCAAACATATGGAAATACTTAGAATGAGGCACATAAGCGATGAAAGCATAAACGATGATAATATGAAGCCACCAGGAAAAACGATACAAAAGCGTTAAATTGGAAGATGGTAAATTTTGGTCGAAAAGAAGACCGCTAAGAAAAGGACCAAGAAAAGAGAGTCGAGTTTCCTCTGGATGAATGGTTGCCCCACAAGCTTCAAAAAAAAGATAGCTTAAGGTTGTAGATAATAAAAATATATAAATGATAATTGAATCCAACGAAGTAGTGAGCAATCCTTTTGGCTTAAAGACAAATCGTCTAATCATAAAATAAAAAGTGGCCATAAGAACTATAAGAGCCATAAAATCAATCATAAAAGAAACAATGGTTCTGACAACTCCATGCCCAAAAAGAGAAAAATTTCGGCTAAAGCCTTCAAGGGTGTGATTAAGAGTCATGGTGTCAAAAGTTAAAGCAGCATAAAAAAAACCAGCATGAATAATTCCAGTGATGATTCGTTCATTTCTCAAAGAACAGCGCTGGAATAAAACTCGACTGAACATACGGAGAAAGCGACGACCAAGGTTGGTGGTTCTTTCTCTTACTGGTCGACTCAGACGGATAATTCGATATTTTTGGCTTACAGGGTAAAAAAAGGCAAAAATAGTTACTATGATGAGGAGGGTAAAAATGATTTTTTCAATTAAAGAAAGCATGGCCTCTCCTTAAATTAAAAGGGAATAGCGACTCCCCACATAATTTTATAAAAAGTTTGACGATGGCCGAAGCGGCTTACTTTAAGGTCGTTCCAGAAACTGCCGCCGCAGGCTAATTCTAACCAGGAAAGAAAACTGACTCTTAAGATCAAATCAACGAGAACCATTTGTCCTTTAGAGAAAAGAACATCTGTTTGAAAAATTGTTTGCCAGCTTAAGATGACTTCAGAGCTTAAAGAAAAACCTAGGCGAAAGCCATACTCTTGCTTTAGTTTTTCGCCCGATAAATCAAGATAAGAACGTTGGTTAGTATGGTGGAAAAACCAAGTGAAGGGTTCGAAATAAACATTTTTGGTTCTAAAGCACAGGCTAAAACCAAGATAATTGCGGTTTAAATAAAAAGGCTTGCCATTGAGATAACTAAGATGATCGGAATCGTGATTGCTATCGTGGCCAGCAATGAGCACTAAATAAGGGCCGAGGTGCTGACGAAAGCTAAAATGCCAATCAAATTTAGTCCGGTTATGACCGTCATCATGAGTTACAAGTTGAGCTAAAAGCTCGCTGGAAAATGTAAGGTCAAGATAGATTTGAAAGCCAAAATTCCAGCGATCCGGTTCCCCACTGAAATCATTGAAGCTCGGAAAATTGGAAGGGAGAAGCAAGGAGGCAAACAGTTCGCCTCGTGGTTTTACCTGCCCTGTTTCAAGAAGCGAAACTTTTTTGACTTCAGGGCGATAAATAAACATTGGCTGAGCATTAACTTGCAGAGGAACCAAAAAAAACGGCGCCATTAAGGTTACTGGGCATAGCAAAAAAGGGATTAATCTATTTATTTTTTTGACCACTTGCGTTTTTCCTTCGATTTTTAATTGTTGGCATTTCCTTTAACTTCATGATCAATGTTTATTTTTCGTTAAATTTTTACCTGAACATATTTAAAATTCAAACTTTATTCCTAATCGAAAAACTCGGGGTGGTTGAATTTCCGTGGGCAATCGCAAAGGAAATTCAGGTGAAGTCCATTCATTTTCTTGGGTCGCCAAATGCTGATTGAAAAGGTTATAACCTTCGATAAAAAACGAACTGCGAAAAACAGAAAAAATGAAACTTTTTTCCAAGCGGAAATCGACCGTCATATTAAATTCATATCGAGCAATCCCCCGAGGAAAGGCCTGAATAAAAATTGGTCCTTGATTGAGATTGTCAATGATTATTTTGCGTGTAAAGGGTTGTCCATCATAATATTTGATTATGAAGCCAGCCTTAATTTCACTTGGTAGATTTAGGCTGAATCCCAATCTAGCTGTATACGCGCGGTCAAAGCGCAACCTTCCCCGAGCATTGATGAGGGAATTAGGATCGTCGTAAAGCCAACCAATTAAAGCATCATCATTTTCCCATTCAGTATTACCTGGGCTAGTGGTGCCATAAGCTTCCGTAGCTGTAAAGGAAAAATAAAAACTTTGATCAGAAAAGCGGCGAACAATAAAAAGGTCGAGACCTCGATATCGTGAAGTTCGGTGAGCTGAATCGGGGTTGGTCAGCCAAAAAAAGTCTTTACCGAGAGCATGAGGAAGGCGGTTATAAATAATAAAAAGGCAATCATCATGGGTTCCAGGAATCTGATCATCGCCTATATCTTCGAGGGTCAGTTTTTCATAATCCCTTTCTACTACTCCAATATTTTCTGTTTCAATAAGGTTATGAGTTAAACGAGTGAAACCAGAAAGAGATAGAAAAAATTCTTGACTCAGGCGATAAACAAAGGAAATAGAAAATTCACTGGTCTTAGGACGCTTTATCTTCGGGTCAAGACGAGCAAAAAAAGGTCCATCTCGACGAAGTAATTGGCTTATTTCGCCATGATCCAATTGGGCATCATTATCCCAATCTTCCCATTGATAAATTAAGCTACCTTCAGCCTCTGGGTTTCCCCAGCGAAGATAATTTAGGAGAAGAAGATGGGTCGTTTGTCCATAAAAAATTTTAAAAAAGCCCTTTCGCCCCTGACTTAAAGGCAAGGTTAAACTGAAGCGAGGCAAAAGATTTATCCAATTAAGGTTGACCGGCGAGGTTTGAGTGACATCGCCAAAAGTTCTTTTACTCTTAGGCGAGCCGCCCGTTCCTTTTGATATTAGCAATTGAAAGCCAGCCTCAAAAATAAAGTAAGATGTTAAATGCCAGAAGTCTTGAAAAAAGAAACTCCAATCACTTGCCTTTTCAGTTTCCTCAATTTCCGGGGAAAAAATATTGATAAGCCGAGGCCTGCCTTCGAGAAAAAGAAGATGGATTCGATTGGGAATCTTATGAGTTGCTTGGACAATTCGATAAGAAAAGTCCTGGCCGAAGCGAAGTAAGTGATATGAAGAGCTTGGAGTACCAAGAAGAAGTTCGCCCTGAAAATTAAAATTAAGGTGGGCTTTTTTTTCTTGACCATAATTTAAGGGAGCCTTCCAAACAAGTGGCCGAAAAATTTCTCGGCAAGGAATTGTTTGTTCGCTAACGTAAGGAAAGGTTGAAAGGTTTTGGTAAGCCAGGCTTAGTCCACCAAAAAAGGCTTGCTTTGATGAAGGTCTTGATTGCCAGAAAAGCTGGCCTAAATATGAATTTCGATGAGCCTTCAAAGTGGCTTCTCTTGGGATATTTCTTCTGGCTCCCGCTTCTTCTTCTGTTGTTTGCTGTCGGGCTAGAAAAAAAGATATTTCCCCTGACGGATAGTTTTGAGTAATTCTCAGGGTTCCAGATAAAAAGCGAGTCCGGTTATGGCCATTATAGTCAGCCACATCCCTGTCTATTTCTTGAGTGACCAAGCTCAGGAAAAAGGGAAGGTTTTTGGAGCCCAGAGGACCAGATGCCCAGAGGCGTAACTTTCGATCATGATTGAATTTATGACTTTCAGTCAATCCCTCTTCTCTTAGCGAAGGAGTGATGTTCGAAGTGGTAAGCCAGGGTTCAATTAGACCAAAAAGACTACCGAACTGAAAATTGTGACCACCTTTTTTAGTAAATAGCTCAATAAGTCCGCCAGGCGAAGCAACCGAAGGGGGATGAAGGCCATGGCGATGTCGGAAAACTTCAAGGGTCATTAAATCAGGCAGAATCAAAGGCGTACCCCCAAAATAAGGCTCAGTAATATTGAGACCGTTAAGCCTAAATTCATTTTGAGTCCAGGAAGTGCCGCCTCTAGAGCTAAATAAGGCTGAATAATCAGCCCACAATCCGCCCGAGTCGATGCGGTTAGTGGTGGCAGAAAGATCTTGATTCTCGATAACTGAAGTAAAATTATCAGCTGAAGGTAACAAAGATATCTGTTTCCAGTTGATTACGGTTTGGGCCCCAAGATCACTTAAGTCATATCTATCTACCCTGGGTCGGATTTCGTTGTTCAGCCATTTTATTTTTAAATGAAGGGATTGACTTGGTTCAAGGGTAATCTTTTCACGCCATTGTTTTTTCTCAGAAAATTTTAATAAGAGCTCATAGTTACCTGGACTTAAGCCTAAAAAACTTAGGTGGCCCTTTGAATCTGGTCGGCCAATAAGATAAGCTGAGGAAGATTCGGCTTTTAAAAAAATTTCAACAGCCAAAGTTTCAGTTTCTTCAATTTCAAGATATAAAGAAGCCAAAGTAGTCGTGGCTGAGGGGAGAGGGAAAATAAAAATAATTAAAAGAGAAAATAAGACGATTGATTCTTCATGAAAGGAGCTAATTATTTGAAGCGATTTTTCGATTCTCATGGATTTCCAAAATTAAAACGTTCTATTTTTTCTTTTTTAGTTTTCTTCTGTCAAGAGAATTGACAGAATAAAAGGTCAGAAATTTTTTAAAAATTTTTTGATGGCTTATATTTTCTTTTAAAGTTGAGCTTAATTTAAGTTAAAGGCAAAATGATAAATAATTAGACGAGTTAAAAAAAGGAAGGAGAGCATTGATGAAAGAAGAAAAAACGGAAGTAGCCATTGTAGGGGCCGGCCCAGGAGGCTATATAGCTGCCTTGAGAGGGTCCCAACTTGGTAAAAAAATAACATTGATTGAAGGAGACAAGGTAGGTGGGACTTGCACTAATTATGGCTGTATTCCAACAAAATTTCTTCTTCATGAAACCCAAATTCTAAAGGAAGCGCGCAATCATCCAAGAATCAAAGGGAAAGAAGCTCTTTCTCTTAATTGGTCAGAAGTTCAGAAAGCAAAACAAGCCATTGTCGATCGTTTAGTTAAGGGAATAGAATTTCTTCTTGAAAAGAACGGCATTCGTCTCATTCGAGGGAAAGCTCGTTTTATTGATGACCGACGACTGGCAGTCATGGACTGCGATGAAGAAACTAAAATTGAAGCTGAGAAAATTATTTTAGCAACAGGGAGTCGATCTGCTGATTTACCTTTTTTAAATGTTGATGGGGCTAAGATAATTTCTTCTAGGGAAGCTCTTGATCTTAACTCTCCTCCAGAAAGTTTGATTATTATTGGAGCTGGCGTCATCGGACTTGAATTCGGTTCTATTTTTGCCCGTCTTGGAACAAAAATTACCATTCTTGAAATATTATCCAGGCCTCTTCCTAGCTTCGACCGCCAGCTGGCTGAAAGGCTTGGTCGATTAATGAAGCGCCAGGGAATTGAAATTCAGACTCAAATGAAAATCGAAGAAGCCCAAATTTTCGCCGATAGGGTTAGACTTAAAGGAGTCTGTTTGAGAACAAACTTGCCTTTTACAATTGAAGCCGAAAAGGTGCTTTTAGCAGCTGGTCGACGTCCCAATTCAGAAATTGTGGGAGAAATTGATCCAAGTTTATGTCACCGTGAAGGTTTTGTTCTGGTAAACGAATTTTTTGAAACTCGTTGGCCTGGAGTTTATGCTATTGGCGATCTTATTGGAGGTAAATTATTGGCCCATAAGGCTATGCATGAGGGAATTTTAGCTATAGAAAATGCCTTTGGAGCTCGACATATTCTCGAACCATCGACCGTGCCTATAGCAGTTTTTACTGACCCTGAACTCGCATCAGTTGGCCTAAATGAGGAAGAGTGCCAGGAAAAGGGGTTAAAAGTTCAAGTTGGTCTTTTCCCTCTCCAAGCGAGTGGACGAGCGGTAGCGATGGAAAAAAGCGAGGGTTTGGTCAAAATCATTGCTGATGAAAATAAGAAAATAATAGGAGCTCATATTCTGGCCCCAGCTGCCTCTGAAATGATTGGTGAAATGTCTTTAGCCATAAGGTTAGGTCTTAAGTTAGAGGATATTGGCCGAACAATTCATGTCCATCCTACTTTAAACGAAGCTCTGGCCGAAGCCAGTCTTAAAGCGATGAATCAGGCCTTTCATTTACTTAACGAATGAAGATAAATTCGCGCTTCCATTGATAATGGATATCATGGTCAATGAGGTTAGCCATCTTTTTAACTTGTCCAAGTTAAGTTTTTCTTCTTTTAGCATGCAAAGAGGCGAAAGCCAAAGCTAACATAGCGAGCTTAAACTGGAAGGACTCTTTTTTGAAGAAATTGGTTTCTGATGACTGGAAGTTTCCAGGATATGGATAGCTTAGGCTTTTTGAAGCCATTATAAAAACATCTGGTTGTTAAATGTTGGCTGAATAAATAGAAGAATCGAACTTTGACTCAAGTTTATGGCTTTAAATTTGAGGCGATAGCCGAGTTTAGAGTTATTATTGATTTTGGTCTAGATTGAGGCGTAATTTGTCTACAAAGCAATTAAAAATAAAAGGCCATTTTTAGTTTTAAATTGGTCTTTACGTTGACTCAGAGGATAACTACCCTATACAATGAAAAAGCTTATGGAAAGAGATAGTTTAATTTATGAAGCAGGCTGGCATGGAGAAGAACACGATGGTTTTTATTCTTTTCGTTGGATGACCCGGGAAGCCAAGTTGCGCCTCTATCTACGGCCAAAAAAGGGACCAAGACTCCTTGAAATAATCGCTGGTCACTCCTTTTCCCCTGAAAAGCCAAAGCTCAAAATTTTTATTCAAAATAATGAGATTGGCGAGCGAGAGATTGATTCAGCCTTTTCAGCTTATTTGTTTCCCTTGCCAGAGATAGATGAAGTATCTGTTAGATTGGTCTTAGATCGCATCTTTCAGGTCCCTAACGATACCAGAGATCTCGGTATAATGATTCGGTCGATTAGAATTGTTAATTTGGAAGAAATCGATGAGCCAATCTACGGTGAAGGCTGGTATGGATGGGAAAGGGGCGAGCTTTTTCCTTTCCGATGGATGAAAGCTGAAGCTATCTTATATTTGCCCTCTTTTTGGCAAAATAGTTTTTTAATGCTCCCTATTTCAAGCGAATATTATAATCAGAAACAAATTTTAACCATCTTTTACGGAAACACGGAGTTAGCCAGATGGCCGCTTCTTTATCAATGGAATACTTATAGCTTAAAACTCCCGAAACTTAAGAGCTCAGGAAATTTTGAGTTAGAGAAAACAAAAACAATTTTATCTAGAGAAGATAATGCTGGAGGGATTAAACTTATTTTTAAATTAAATTGTCTTTTCCCTGGACATTTCCATTTAGATGATCAACGCGAGCTCGGAGTAAGAGTGGGACCAATTTCCTGGCATCATGATGAGGAGCGGCATCTCGACCTAGTTTTCTTTCATGAAAATGCTGTTAAAAATTATGAGGAAATGATGGCTGGACAAACCATTCTTTCTTCCTTTCCAACTAATCTCGGTATTGATCTTTATTCTCGGTGTAATATTTCGCCCCCTTGTGTTTATTGTCTTTATGATCGAATGAAAGTTCTAGAAGGTCAAGATCAAGAAGCCATTATTGATGACCGTACCTTAGCTAGCTATGGTCCTTTTTTTAAAGCTGCTCGAAGCATTGTCAACTGTTCCTTTGGTGAGCCTTTACTCCATCCCCGGTTTGAAGAGATCTTGGAATTTTGTGCTTCAAGAGGAAAAATTGTTGAACTTTCGACGAATGGTCAAGCTTTTACGGCCAGGACAATTAAAGCTCTATTAGGAAAACCAATCTATCTTTATATTTCTCTGGATGCAGCAACGCCTGAGACTTACGCTAAAATAAGAAATGAACGATTTAATGAAATAGTGTCTAATTTGATTAAGCTTAATGAGGCAAGAAAAAAGACTAATGGGCTACCTAAAATTTTCATGGTATTTATGCCGATGAGAGTTAATTTCCATGAACTAGAGGAATATTTTCGTCTTTGTCAACGGGTCGATGCTGATGCTTTAGTCCTAAGACCCCTTCTTTATCTTGAAAACCCTGGAATAAGAGAGAAGAGAGGCGGTTATTTATTTGATTATGAAAAGGAAATGCTTAGCCCAGCCGAAATTAGGTTAGTTATTAATCAAGCAGAAGAGCTTTCAAAAAAATATAAAATTCCTCTGGCCAATCAATTTGAATTTGGTCAGGTCGCTGAACCTGGAAGCCAAAAATTTTAGAGGCTCAAAGTTTGAACAAGCAAATGGATAATAAAAAAAGGGAAAGAGAGGCCGATCTCTTATGAAATCAACGACGAAATCAGAGATTTCGACCCTGAGAAATAGAGAAGAGGACGAGTTAGGTTTAAAAAATTTGCCTATTTGTCGCGAACCCTGGCAAAGCTACTATATTTTGCGGCGAGGCATTTTGCCTTGTTGCCATGGCGAAAAGCCTATAGCTCCAATGAATGACTGGGCAACTGCCTGGAATAGTCCAGCTCTTCAAGAAATCAGAAGATACCTCAGTCAAGGGAAACTCAGTCCTTATTGTCTTTCTAGTCTTGGTTGTCCTATTGTCCAAAAATATTTAGCGAGAAAAAGGCAAGAGCAAAAGCTGGCAGTTTTATCTCCCCAAACTAAGCCTAGTTGGATGCGCCTGGTTAATCGGATTTTTTTTGGACTGCCGTCTAAAATTTATCGATTTCTCCAAAAATTGGGGCACTTACCTTTTTCTTTGCGATTGAAATAACAATTAAGGAAAATTCAAAATTTGTTTCAGCTAATATTCCATTTTTTTTAAATGATGGGTTTAGCTCTAACGGAGATAGCCAAGGGAGCGAAGCATTTCTTCAGTTTTCTTATCAATCGCAATTTCTATTTTTTCTTTAAGGGCTTTTCGGGCGAACTCTTCAAGCTTGGCTTTTAAAAGAGAAAGAGAGTTTTGGTGATCGATTATTTCTGCTAAGTTATTTTTTTCTTCCGGATCAGTAGCTAGATTATAGATTTCAAGTCGATTATCTTCAGGGGTAAGAATAAGATGCCAAGGGAATTCAAGGAGCGCGAAACGATCCCGAATCGATTCAGGTCGGTAGGTTTCCATAAAAATTGAAATTTCTTTCTGGGATTTTACTTTTAAAAGATTCCTTCCTTGTTGTTGAGGAAGTTTTTCCCAATTCATTAAAGTAAGAATAGTTGGCGCAATGTCCATTAAAGTTACTGGGGTTGTTATTCTTTTCCCCCCCTTGAGACCTTCTGGATAGCAAATAATTAATGGAACTTTCATATAAACATCATAAAGATAATGAATATGACCAATATGGGGATCGCCAAAAGTGTTAAGATATTCTCCTAAACCTTCACCGTGATCCCCGGCTAGGACAAAAAGGGTTCTATGATACAGATTAAGTTCTTTTAATCGGTTGATGAGCCGTCCAATTTCCCAATCCATATACTCTATTTCGCGACGATATTGCTGCCGAATAGCTTCAACCGGAAGAAGAAGCTTACCTCGGAAATGGAAAATAACTTCTTGGGGCTTTGGCCCGTTCTGAATCTCGATTAAACTTCCTGATTTAAAGAAAAAGATGCTGTCCTCTCGCCGAATATACCAACCTCGTATTAAGTCAGCTCTTATTTCCTCTCCATCACTCGCCTTTAAAACTTTTAAACGATCTAATCGAGCTAGGAAATGATCAGGGTTAGGGTCAGCAAAATTATTAACCTCTAGGCGAATCAAATTTCGTCCTGGTTTAAGGGTTAAAGGTAGATTGTAAGTTCGATATTTATTTAAGCAAGTTTCCAGAATCAGTTTGTCGTTATGATAAACTTTCAGATCATTCGGCGAAGCAGGTGGAGCATAAGGGTCATGAGGGTCTGAATAGTGAATCCAAAGGAAAAAAGGCTCTTTTTGGTAGGTTTCAAGCCACGGGAAGACGCGCTCGTTCACTTCTTCAGCATGGAGATACCATCTATCTGCCGGAAAGGAATCTTCATAGAATTCAAAACCCTCGTTAAGCCCAAAACGTGAAGCTAAGACTCCGAGAGAGACAAAAGCAGCTGTTCGATATTTGTTTTTTTTGAAATAATTGACTAAGGAAGGTCGATTTCTTTTTGGTCTCAGCTCCTGACCATTATTATAATTTTTTAATAGATAAGGTGGTTCAGAGAAAAAAATCGAAGCGTGCGAAGGCAAAGTAATAGGAATAAGAGAGTAAGCTCGGTCAAAATAAATCCCTTGACGGGCTAGAGCATCGAGGTTAGGAGTAGAAACTTTCTCAGGATTGACAAAGCTTAAATAATCAGCTCTATGGGTATCGAGGGTGATTAAGATAACCCTAGAGGGTAGAGGTGGACGACCGCAACCTCCAAAAAAGGAGATCATGGCCAAACAAAAAATAAGGCAAATTATTTTGTCTTTCATCTCCTTCCTCAACTAGTTCTCTTACGATTTTACTTTTTTTCTTGTTTCTCTATAACCTTCATTTCATTTTATTCTTTATTTCAGGGGCCAACATTAGCCGCCAATCCTTGTTTTTCTAAGCTGAAAAAATAGCCAAAAAAATTTTAACAAAATTGTTGAAAAAATTATATTGACTTAGATAAAATTTTTCGCCTAAATATTAAAACTACAGTGATTGAACTATTTTTGGTTTTTTTAATTTTCGGATTATTAGGGATAGTCCTCCTTTTTATGAATGCCCTTCTAGGGCCAAAGAGAACCAATCTCATAAAGGAAAGTCCCTTTGAATGTGGTAGTCCTTATCTCCAGAAAGATATTAATCCTTTTCCAATTAAATTTTATTTAGTGGCTTTTCTTTTTTTGTTATTTGATATTGAAGTTGTCTTTTTCTTTCCTTGGGCCATCGTTTTCCAAGAAATGACCAAGACAGGTTTAATCATAATGGGTGCCTACTTAACAGTATTAATTTTGGGATTCCTTTATGCTTGGAAAACCGGCGCTTTTGAATGGGATTAAATTATGAAGGGACGGTTTATTTTAGCTACAATAAATGACATCTTGAGTTGGGGACGAAAATATTCTCTTTTCCAATATCCTTTTGTCACTGCTTGTTGTGGTATGGAATATATGTCAGCCGCTTGTGCTCATTTCGACCTTGACCGCTTTGGAGCCGGATGGACTCGCTTTTCACCTCGGCAAGCTGATATGCTTCTGGTTGTTGGCACGGTTACTCAAAAGCTAGCACCAGTATTAAAAACAGTTTATGAGCAGATGACGGAACCCAAATGGGTGATTGCTTTTGGGGCTTGTGCTGTTAGTGGTGGAATTTACGATAATTACGCCGTTGTTCAAGGGATCGATCAAATAATTCCGGTAGATATATACATCCCAGGCTGTCCCCCGCGTCCAGAAACTGTTCTTGATGGCCTTATAAAATTGCAAGAAAAGATTAAGAATCAGGAACAGGAATGGCGATGGAAGAAGCGGAAATTTTGAGTCGTTTAAAAAATAAATTTCCTCAGTTCATCAAAGAAACTTTTATCTCTTTCGGCATGGAAGTCGCCATAATAGAGAAAAATGCTCTTCTTGAAATTATGAAATTTCTTAAGGAAAAACCTCAAGACTATGCTATGCTTCTTGATTTAACCTGTGTCGATTATCTTGGAGAAGAGCCGCGTTTTGAAATGGTCTATCATCTGTTCTCTTTGAGTTCCAAAAAGCGCCTAAGGATTAAGGCCAGAGTTAGTGAGAAAGAACCCAAGATTGCTTCTTTGACCTCTTTGTGGCGAAATGCTAACTGGCTAGAAAGGGAAGTCTATGATCTTTTTGGGATTGAATTTGTTGGTCATCCTGATCTGCGGCGGATTTTCATGTATGACGGCTTTGAGGGCTATCCTTTAAGAAAAGATTATCCTTTGAAATTAAGACAACCAAGAATAAAATTTAGGAAGTAAAATGCCTACAAGGTTAGAACGAGAGGCAAGGCCGGAAAGTTTACTTATCAATATGGGACCATCTCATCCGGCTATGCATGGTACTATTCGCATTATGCTAGAGCTCGATGGGGAAAAAATTCTCAATTCAGAGGTCGAGGTGGGTTATCTTCACCGTGGCTTTGAAAAGATTTGTGAAAATCGCACCTATTTTAATCTCCTCCCTTATACTGACCGACTTAATTATGTTTCACCTTTAATTAACAATCTCGGCTATGTTATGACCATCGAAAAAATGCTTGGCCTTGAAGTCCCGAGGCGAGCTCAGCTTATTCGGGTTTTAATGAGTGAACTTTCAAGAATTTGTGACCATCTGACTTGTCTGGCCGCTATGGCCATGGAGTGCGGGGCTTTCACGGTTTTTCTTTATAAAATTAAAGCCAGAGAATTTATTTGGGATGTGATTGAATGGACAACTGGCGCCAGAATGACTACTTCTTACATTCGGATTGGTGGAGTTCGAGCTGATCTTCATCCCGATTATCGGCTGGCTCTTGAGAAAGCAATCAAGGAAACGAGACAGGTCCTTAAAGATGTTCATGGGTTGCTAGATAAAAATAAAATCTTCCTGAATCGAACCCGCGATATTGCTGTAATCTCGCCTGAAGACGCAATTAATTTTGGCTGGACAGGACCGTGTTTACGCTCTACTGGCGTCTATTATGATGTCCGCAAAGCCCATCCTTATCTAATTTATGATGAATTAAATTTTGAGGTTCCTCTAGGAGAGAAGGGTGATAATTATGACCGCTATATGGTTCGAATGATGGAGATGGAACAGAGCTTAAGAATAATCGAACAAGTTATGGCTAAATTACCTTCTTCGCCTCCTGAAGTCATAAAAGATGGGTTAGAACCATATGAAGCAATTAAAGAGGCAAGACGAAAACGACCTGAAAGACCAATTAAACTTTCACCAAACCTTGAAGGCGCAGAGAAACATAATTATTCTGAAATCCTTTGTTCTGACCGACGTTATGTTCCTCCCCCTAAAGAAGAGGTCTATACCACAATTGAAGGTTTAATTTCTCATTTTAAATTTTTTATGAAAGACCATGGCATCAGGCCACCTAAAGGGGAGGTTTATTTTGCCGTTGAAGGCGGTAATGGAGAACTGGGTTATTACATCGTTTCTGATGGAACTGATAAGCCTTATCGTCTTCATCTTAGAGCTCCTTGTTTTCATATTGTTTCCGCTTTGGAGTTTCTAATCAAAGGTCATCTGGTAGCTGATGTCATTCCTACTTTTGGCTCTTTAAACATGATTGGAGGAGAGCTTGATCGGTGAGTATCCAAGTGTTTGAAATTATTAAAAAAGAAATTGAAACTCTTATTCCTCGCTATCCTAAAAAGGAAGCCGTTCTTTTGCCTGCCCTTCATGTGGTCCAAAAAAAGCTTGGGTTTATTCCGCCAGAAGCGGAAAAATTAGTGGCGCAGATTTTAGGAATAAAACCAGTGCGGGTAAGAGAAGTTGTTTCATTTTACACTATGTTCACTACTAAACCTTTAGGAAAATATCACCTTCAAGTTTGTTCCAATTTAAGTTGTTCGCTGGCTGGAGGATCGAAAATTTTAAGTTATATTAAGGAGAAACTTCAAATTAATCCAGGTGAAACGACTCCAGATGGTCATTTTACTTTATCCACCGTGGAATGCCTTGGCGCTTGTGACCACGGCCCTTGTATGATGGTCAATGATGATTTATATGGCCATCTTAATGAAAATAAAATAGATGAATTATTAGTTAAGTTGGATTAAACCAGTGGATGAAAAAGTTTTAAGCCGGGATTTTGAAACGCCTAATCTTTACAGTCTTGAAGTGTATCTTAAAAAAGGTGGTTATCAAGCGGTTCGCAAAGCTTTAGACTTGAAGCCTGAAGAAATAATTGATGAAGTTAAACGAGCCAATCTTCGTGGTCGTGGTGGCGCTGGCTTTCCCGCAGGACTCAAGTGGAGCTTTGTCCCCAAAGTGGACAAACCCAAATATCTTTGTGTTAATGCCGATGAAGGCGAACCTGGAACTTTCAAAGATCGTTTTATCATGACACACAATCCACATCTGCTAATTGAAGGTATAATTATTACCTCTTATGCCGTTGGTATCCATTTAGCCTTTATTTATATCCGGGGTGAATATGAAAAAATTGCCCAAAGGTTGGAAAAAGCGATAGAAGAAGCCCGAAGTTATGGCTATCTTGGAGAAAATATTTTAGGGCGAGGTTTCAATTTAGAAGTAATTGTACACCGAGGGGCTGGCGCTTATATTTGTGGGGAAGAAACGGCTCTTTTAGAAAGCCTTGAAGGCAAGAGGGGACACCCCCGACTTAAGCCACCTTTTCCGGCTTCAATTGGGCTTTTCCAGATGCCTACTGTGATCAATAATGTGGAGACAATTGCCAATATTCCGTTAATTATTTTGAATGGGGCTGATTGGTTTATCAAGCTAGGACAGCCTAAAGATGGGGGAACTAGACTATTTAGTCTCTCAGGTATGGTAGAGAAACCAGGGGTTTATGAACTTCCTGTTGGGACTTCCCTCAAAAAAATTATTTTTGATTATGCAGGCGGAATAAAAAACGGCCGAAAATTAAAAGCTGTAATACCTGGCGGGATGTCTTCTCCTATTCTTCTCCCTGAGGAAATTGATGTTCCTATGGATTGCGAATCTGTGGCTAGTAAAGGTTCAATGATGGGTTCGGCCGCCATTATTGTTATCGATGAGACTGTACCAATAATAGAAGTTTTAAAGTGTATAACAAAATTCTATTCCCATGAATCTTGTGGACAATGTACTCCCTGCCGAATTGGGACTTCTTGGATAGACAAAATTGTCAAAAGGATAAGTTTAGGGCAAGGACGTAAGGGAGATCTTGATGAAATTGAAAGGTTGGCCTCTCA